>JAGXHE010000073.1 GCA_024636445.1 Sulfitobacter sp. | reverse complement strand
TACATGAACTTTCTGTTAACAAACTCCGAAATTACATGCTAGGGTCGCGCCAATAACATGACCCGAGGCAGGGCATTCAGCAGTACCGCCATCAACGTATGGCACAAACATGCAACAACCGCATGGCGTAATGGGCACAGGATAACTGTGCGCTGCTGAACGTTCTGTTTCGTCCAAGGGCTAGAGGCAGACACGAACATGGCAAATGAACTCCAATCGGTACGATGTCTCGAAAAAGACATCTCTCACAGGATCCGTGCGCTTTTCCCCAATCTCGATCGGTCAACCGCCGGGGGCCATGCCCCCGCTGCACAATTGACACTGACACACCATCAAGCGGGCCTGTGGCGCCGCGCACGAAAGGTCGCCTGAATTATGGCTTGGATTGCCCTACTCGACACCCGCGAGGGCCGCTTTTGCGCCAATGGGCTGGGACTTGATCATCGCGAAGCACCACATTGCGATGTGGCCGAAGGGGCGCTTCTGACGCGCGGCAGCCTGATGCTGGAAACGCGAATGTCGCCAGATGGACGCCCGCAGGAACTGTTCGGCTTTTCCGCAGGCCACCCGTGGCCGCGCAGCCTGACGTTTCAGGCGATACCCGGTGGCGGCATCTCGATGGTGCACAGCCACGACAGTACGGTCGTGCATGGTGCCATTCGCCGCAAGACGTTCGCCCGCACCGACGTGCTGCGCGTGACCTATGCGTGGGACACGACCGCAAACTGGGCGCGGCTGTCGATCGAGGAACCCGAACAAGGCGAAGTGCTGACGGTGCAAATCAAGGACCCCAAACCGTTTTTGGTATCCGACCTGCGCGAGTTGATTCTGGGCCAGACCGACCGCGTTCTGGCGCAGGACGTGATCTTTGCTGCCGTGTCCACCGAGATCGAGCCCATCGGCCCTATGCCGTCGCTGGACCCTTCGGTGATGATCGCCACTCCCAATGGTTACCGCCCGGCGAGCGCGTTGCAGCGTGGCGACACAGTGATGACCGAACGCTCCGGCGTCGTGCCCGTGCTGCACCGCATCGACCGCACTGTGCCTGCCCGTGGCAGCTTTTCACCCGTGCGTTTGCGCGCACCCTATTTCAATCTGCAACAGGACATCATCGTCTCGCCCGATCAGCGGTTGGTGCTGCGCGGGTCGGATGTTGAATATCTGTTCAACCAGGAGGCCGTTCTGGTCCCTGCTCGCCACCTGATGAACGGCCACGCCGCACATCCCGCACCCAGCGGGCCGATCATCACTTACACGCAGCTGCTGTTGCCGGGCCATGAAACGCTGCTGACTGCGGGCACTTGGGTCGAAAGCCTGTACATCGGGCGTTTACGTCGCAAATCCGATCTGATGAACAACAGCGCATTACAGCACCTGGAACGGTCAACCTTGCCCGAACACGGCAAGCCCGCATTTCCGGTGCTCAAGTGGTTCGAAGCGATCACACTGACCGATCAGCGCGCGGCCTGACACCTTACGCCTGCTGCTTTATCCTGAGGGCAGCAGGCAAAGCGCCTAAAGTGGGTCGAAGAACGGCGTGACCTGCGCGACGATCACCGCGTTTTCGTCCAGCGCCTGCTGCATCAACGCGCGTTCTTCGTCGTCGATCTCGTGGCCCTCTTCTTCGCGCTCGGCCAAGGTGCCGTAGCCTGTAACATCCAGCGGTGCAGTATCGGCCTGTTTCAGGATGGCTACGGTCTCGCGCACCGCCTCGGCCTCGTCCACGCCGCTGGCAAAGCACATCAGCGCAGCCCCGGTCGCCTTCTCAGGCAGGCCGTCGCCTTTTTTCCGGCCGATCTGGACCAGCAAGGTATAGACCTGCTGGCGCGAAGGTTTCTTGGGTTTCTTGGTATCAGACATAAAAAGGGCCGCCGCATTAAGTTGCGGCAGCCCTAGCGTGTTATTGACGTTCTGGAAAGGGGCGCGCTGAGAAGCCTCAGGCGCGACCACGGATCAGACGTGTGATCCAGATCAGCAGGCAGGCACCGATGATGCCAACGATCAGTTGGCCAATCCAACCACCCAAAGTGCTGCCAACGATTTCCACCAACAAGAAGTTGGCCACGAGCGCACCCACGATCCCAAGACCGATGTTTGCAAGCAGTCCCATGCTGGAATTCATGATTTTCTCAGCAATCCAGCCCGCAAGGGCCCCTACGATAATGGCGGCGAACCAACCTATGCCTGTCATGGCGTCTCTCCTATGATATTTCATCGGTTAAACGGCCAGAGGTACGTTTTGTTCCGTCAGGCGCGAAGCAATTCGTTGATCGAGGTTTTCGACCGTGTCCGGGCGTCGACCTTTTTGACGATCACCGCGCAATACAGGCTGACATTGTTCTTCGACGGCATCGAACCCGCGACGACAACCGAACCCGCAGGCACTTCGCCATAGGTGAATTCGCCGGTTTCACGGTCGACGATCTTGGTCGACTGGCCGATGAACACGCCCATGCCCAGAACCGAGCCTTCGCGCACAATGCAGCCTTCGACGACTTCGGAACGCGCCCCGATAAAGCAGTTGTCCTCAATGATGGTGGGGCCTGCCTGCATCGGCTCCAGAACGCCGCCGATCCCGACGCCGCCCGACAGGTGCACGTTCTTGCCGATCTGCGCACAGCTGCCGACGGTGGCCCATGTGTCGACCATCGTGCCCTCGTCCACATAGGCGCCGAGGTTCACGAAGGACGGCATCAGCACCACGCCGGGCGCGATGAATGCGGATTTGCGCACGGCGCAGTTCGGCACGGCGCGGAACCCTGCGGTTTTCCACTCTTTATCGCCCCAGCCCTTGAACTTGCTGTCGACCTTGTCCCACCAGCCGCCGCCCTGTGGGCCGCCCTCTTGCAGTTCCATGTCCTTGATCCGAAAGCCCAGCAGCACGGCCTTTTTGGCCCACTGGTTCACATGCCACGACCCGTCCGCCTGTTTTTCCGCAACGCGCAGCTTGCCGCTGTCCAGCGCGTTCAGCGTGTCTTCGATGGCCTCGCGGGTTTCACCTGTGGTGGCCGAGGTTATGCTGTCGCGGGCTTCCCATGCGGCTTCGATGGAGGATTCAAGTTGGGCGTTGGACATGGCGTAAATTCCAGTGTTGGGACATTTCAGCCCCTTTAGCGTCTGAGTTCCCTTCGCGCAATGCACTCGGGTGACGCAGAGGCATCCAATACAGGTCAGCCTGAATGCTGCACGGCCCCAATATCGCGTGGTCAATGTGGCAAAACCCATGCATGTTGCCAGCAACTAGATAACGGAGAGACAATGACCAAGCCTGGGACCAACACCTCACGCCACCCTTTGCGCCATGCGGGCGACGACCGTTCGAAAGTCAAAGAGGTTCCCGACACGCCGCAAACCCGCGCATCGGCCTACCAGCTCGCCTTTACCGACGACGACTTTTTGTGCCGCGAAGAACTGCGCCCTGTCCGCTTGCAGCTGGAATTGCTGAAGCCGACCCTGCTGCTGGACGAACAGGACATCAGATCGACCATCGTTCTGTTCGGCGGCGCACGCATCCCCGCCCCTGCGAACAAGGACAAGGCGCACACCCAGACGCTGGCCGATCTGTCGCACTTCTATGATGTGGCGCAAGAGTTCGCGCATCAGATGACCCTCAAGTCGCTGGACAGTGACGGCCATGAGAACGTCATCGTCACCGGCGGCGGTCCCGGCGTGATGGAGGCAGGCAACCGCGGCGCCATGGAGGCAGGCGGCAAGTCGATCGGTCTGAGCATCGTGCTGCCGCATGAACAGGCCCCGAATGAATATGTAACCCCCGAACTGTGTTTCAACTTTCACTATTTTGCCGTTCGCAAGATGCATTTCCTGATGCGTGCGCGTGCAATCTGCGTGTTTCCGGGTGGCTTTGGCACCATGGACGAAATGTTCGAGGCCCTGACCCTGATCCAGACCGGACGCATGGAACGCATGCCGTTTCTGCTGTTTGGCCGTGCCTTTTGGGAAAAGATCATAAACTGGGAAGCTCTGGCCGATGCGGGCACCATTTCCCGACAGGATCTCAAGCTGTTCCGCTTTGTCGAAACGGCGCAGGAAGCGATGGATGTGATCGACAATTGGGAAACCACCCAACCACGCGACACGATTCCCGGACGATGAATGGAACCCAAAGCTGGGGCTAAGCGTTGGGGTGCTGAATATTGAACTTTTAGGGGGCCACATGGCTAATACAGTAGCATCGAAGACGAAACCGCATGCGACAGACAGTTCGGACGTGTCCGCACAGCTTGAGTTGATCAAGGCGGATATCGCACAGCTCACGACGCTTCTGGGCCAGTTGACCAGCCACAAGAGAGACGAAGCAACTGCGCGCGTCAGACAGACCGCGTCTGATCTGAAAAGCGCTGCGTCCGAGCAGGCAACTCACGCCCGCGTGCGTGCTGCCGAGACCGGCGAGCATATGCAGGACATGGCCGAAGAATATTATAGCCAGGCCGAAGACGCCGTGCGAAAGCAACCCGCGATGGCGGTCGGTATCGCCGCGGGGCTGGGCTTTTTGGTGGGTATGATGACCACGCGCCGGAATTAAAGAATGTTTTTGGGACTGCGGTACCGCATCCATCTGGCCGTCCGGCGCTATGCGCTTGGCGGCCTTGGTGGCTTGATGGCCTTGATCGGGCTGGGTTTTCTCTGCGCATCCGGATTGATGCTGCTGCTGACGGTCACTGACCCGATTACAGCCTGCGCCATATTGGGCGGCGGGTTCTTCGGTCTGGGCCTGATCCTGATGGTCTTGGCACGCAAACCACGGGTGCCGGTATCCGAGGCAACGCTGGCCGCATCAGCAACCGGACAAGCCACGGCAACACCACCACCTGCCGCCAGACCGATGCCGCCACTTGCAGCCGCATTCATGACCGGGCTTTCCCAAGGGATGGCCGCACGTCGTCGCTGAAAACCAATGAAATATGAGCTGGCGGTCAGGCTGCCAGTTCGGCCGGAAGAGTGCATACCGGAACATGGTGCGGCAAGGTTTCCACAATCTGCCCGTGCTGGGTGTCGCAGATGCAATAGCCGTAACCGGCAATCCGATGCTGCCACTCGCGCTTGGACAATGCCTTTGCGCGTTCCTGCGTGATCAGTTCGACAACCTGCGCTGCGACCACTGCATCCGTGTTTGAAAAGTCCAACATCTCAATTCCCCTGTTCTTGCGTAATTGCAGGATCAGGATGGCAACGGATATCGGCGTAAATCGTACACAATCAGCATTTCTTCAAGGCAACTGTGTCCATATTGGACACGACTGCCGCCAGAAGTTCAACTCAGCCCGGTTTCTGCCGCAATTTCGCGGCGCGATTTGCGTTCGCGCTCGGTCGCAGATTTCAACTGGCCACAGGCTGCCATTATGTCTTCGCCCCGCGGTTTGCGCACGGGGCTGGCATAGCCTGCCTTGTAGATAATCTCGGAAAACGCACGGATTCGGTTGTTCGACGACCGCTTATAGGGCGCGCCGGGCCATTCGTTGAACGGAATCAGGTTGATCTTGGCGGGGATGCCCCGGATCAGCTCGATCAGGCGATAGGCGTCCGCGTCACTGTCGTTCACGCCATCCAGCATCACGTATTCAAAGGTGATCCGCTCGGAATTGCTGACCTTGGGATAGGTCCGCAGCACGTCGAGAAGGGCTGCGATGTTCCAGCGTTTGTTGATCGGCACCAGCTTGTCGCGCACCTCGTCCGTGGTGGCGTGGAACGACACGGCCAATTGGCAGCCGATTTCTTCGGCGGTGCGGGCAATCTCGGGCACGACGCCCGAGGTCGACAGCGTGATACGGCGTCGCGACAGCTGGATGCCCTCGGGGTCCATCGCGATCTTCATCGCGTCGCGCACGTTTTCAAAGTTGTACAGCGGCTCGCCCATTCCCATCAGAACGATGTTCGACAACAGGCGCGCGTCTTCGGTGCGCTTGCCGTGCTCGGGCCATTCGTCCAGATCGTCGCGGGCCATCATCACCTGACCGACGATTTCACCCGCCGTCAGATTGCGCACCAGCTTTTGCGTACCGGTGTGGCAGAACGAACAGGTCAGCGTGCAGCCCACCTGCGAGGAAATGCACAGCGTGCCGCGCCCCTCTTCGGGGATATAGACCACCTCGACCTCGTGGCCGCCCGCGATGCGCACCAGCCATTTGCGGGTGCCATCGGTGCTGACCTGTTTCGATACGACTTCGGGAATTTCGATCACGAAGGCTTCGGCCAGTTCGGCGCGAAAGGCCTTGCTCAGGTTGGTCATCGCGTCAAAATCGCGCACGCCCCATTGGTAGATCCACTGCCAGATCTGCCCGACGCGCATCTTGGCCTGCTTTTCCGGCGTGCCAATGGCGATCAACGCATCCCGCATCGCGCTGCGGGTCATACCAACCAGGTTTGCAGGGCCCGCAGGGACCTTGCGGGGGATGGTCATAACGTCTTGGGTAATCGGCGCATCGGCAGACATCGGGCAACTCCGGACTTGGGGTGATGCGCCTCTATATAGGAAAGCGAGGCAGGATCAAAAGGATTCGACCCGCAAACCAGACGCGGTCAACCGCCGCAGCGGCTTTCGGCCTCTTCAACGGCCGCGGTAAAGCCCAACAGCGAGAACGTGTCCTTGGTGGTGGTGCCCCGTCCGGAAACGCCCGTGACAACCGCATCGGCGCCGCGTTTCATGGCGGTCACGATCTTGCTGTCGTCCGCTGCGGTCGCGGGCCACGCCCATTCACCGTCGGTGAACAGTTCGAATTCGGTGCCGCTGATGTTGAGGTTCACGGTGCTGCCGCTGGCAAAGGGATACCCGCCTGTAAACGCCAACTGGCCCTTGGCTTCGGCGCTGGGGCGGTAGAACACCATCAACAGGATCTGGCTGCGGGTCGCAGCCACCACACGTCCGTCACGCGTGTTCACGGTTTCCTTGGGGGTCGACACGCTCCAGCATTCGGTCGGGTTGTCTTCCACAAAGACGCTCCAATCGGTCTTGGCTGCAACCCGGTTGGTGCTTTGGTCTTGCGCGCTTGCGGTATTGACTGTCAGAGCCAATGCCAGCCCGGCCATGGTCAACATACTTGACGTTGTTTTCATAAATCCCATCTGTCCAGCCTCCAGACTGTCCTTAGCCTCAATACGCGGGCTATTGCCGGTGGCCCGGTGTTCAGGACCCTCTCTTGCAACTGCCTCGTTTCTTCTCGACAAGAAACATATTAGCGCGAAAACCGCGACCCGCGAAACCCAAATTGGCAGGAAATCGCCAAGATGTGAGGTGAACTATGTCGAATCCCGTTGCAATGACCGAAGTCTGGCGCGGACCCTTTCTGGAAAGCATCCATCGCGGGCATGCCGTGGTCTGTGATGACACGGGCCAGATCGCGCATGCCTGGGGCGATCCGCAGGCCGTGATTCTGCCGCGCTCGTCGTCCAAGATGCTTCAGGCCCTGCCGCTGATCGAAAGCGGTGCGGCGGACGCCTATGATCTTGGCACAGAGCATCTGGCGCTGGCTTGCGCGTCGCACAACGGAGCGGCAATCCACACCGATCGCGTGGCAAAGTGGCTGGATCACCTGGGCCTCGACGACGATGATTTCCGCTGCGGCCCACAGGAACCCGACGACCGTGACGCGCGCAATGCGCTGATCCGGGCGGATGACAGCCCCTGCCAGATGCACAACAATTGCTCGGGCAAGCACAGCGGCTTTCTGACGCTGAACAAACATCTGGGCGCCGGCGCCGACTACGTCGACCCCGACCACCCGGTGCAGCGCGCCTGTCTCGAAGCGTTCGAGCGTGTCACCGGCGAATCAAGCCCCGGTTTCGGCATCGACGGGTGCAGCGCGCCCAACTTTGCGACCTCGCTGCACGGCATGGCCCGCGCGATGGCGCATTTTGCCGCCGCCCCCACAGGCAGCGCCGAAGAGCGGTTGCGCACGGCGATGACCCTGCACCCCGAACTGGTGGCGGGCGAAGGTCGCGCCTGCACCAACCTGATGCGCGCGATGGGCGGCAAGGTCGCGATCAAGACGGGGGCCGAGGCGTTCTTTATCGCCATCATCCCCGAGCTGAAGATGGGCGTCGCACTGAAAATCGAAGACGGCGGCACCCGCGCTGCCGAATGTGCGATCGCGGCGATTCTGGTCAAGCTGGGCGTGCTTGAACCCGATCACCCCGAAACGCTGAAGTATCTGAACGCGCCGATCCGCAACCGGCGTGATCTGGTGACAGGAGCAGTGCGCGCGGCACCCGCGTTGATTTAAACAAAGTCCGACCGCGCATAGCCTTGGAGGAACAGCAGCGCCGTCAGATCGCCGTGGTTGATCCGCACATCGCATTCGGCAGCCACCACCGGCTTGGCGTGCAGCGCCACGCCGGTGCCCGCGCGGTGCAACATGCCCAGATCATTGGCCCCGTCGCCCACGGCGATCACGTCAGTCCCGGAAATGCCCAGTCGCGCGGTGATCTGTTCCAGCGCGTCGACCTTGGCCTGCTTGCCCAAGATCGGCTCGCCCACGGTACCGGTCAGCTTGCCGCCTTCGACGATCAGCGTGTTGGCGCGGTTTTCGTCAAAACCCAAGTGCGCCGCCACCGCACCGGTAAAGGCCGTGAATCCCCCCGACACCAGCGCCGCATGGCCGCCATTTGCCTTCATCGTGGCCAACAGCGTGGCGCCGCCGGGCATATATGTGATGCGCTCGGCCAGAACCTGTTCGATCACGGCGGCGTCCAGCCCTTTCAGCAGGCCGACACGTTCGCGCAGGGCCGCCTCAAAGTCCAACTCGCCGTTCATCGCACGGGCGGTGATGTCCTTGACGAAATCACCCACGCCTGCGGCATCGGCCAGCTCGTCGATACATTCCTGCTGGATCATCGTGCTGTCCATGTCGGCCAGCAGCATCTTCTTGCGTCGGCCCTCGGCGGGTTGGATCACCAGATCGACACCCAAGCCTTGCACATCGGCCCAGACATCCCACCGGTTGTCGGGCATCTGCGCCAACGTGAACTCCGACGCCTCGTCCGGCGACAGCCAGTCGACCGCACCGCCACCCCACGCATTACGCAGCGCCTCTGCCAGTTCGGGTTGCAGCGCGCCGGGGGCTGCGATCAGCGTACAGATAAAAGTGCTCATGTTTCAGGTCCGCTCCGTCCATGTCGCAAAAAGCTGTTCAAGCGGCGCTATAGTCGCGTTTTCCCCATTGCGCCACCCATCGAAGCGCCGTAGACGCGTCGGTGGGACACCCTTCCCCAACGAAGGGCGATTATCTGTGAGGATACCAGCAATGGCTATTGACCAACCGGCAACGCGGCCGGGTAACCCGCGTTTTTCTTCCGGCCCCTGTGCCAAACCCCCCGTATTCAATTTGAACAATCTGTCCGACGCGCCTTTGGGCCGCTCGCACCGCGCAGGCGTTGGCAAAGCCAAGCTGCTGAAGGCGATCGAGGACACCCGCGAGATTCTCGGCGTGCCTGCCGATTACCGCATCGCCATCGTTCCCGCCTCCGACACCGGCGCCTATGAAATGGCAATGTGGTCGCTGCTGGGTGAACGCCCTGCCGAAATGGTCGCATGGGAAAGCTTTGGCGCAGGCTGGGTCACCGACGTGGTCAAACAGCTGAAGATCGACGCCACCACCCACACCGCCGACTACGGCGAGATCGTGGACATGGCCGCGCTGAACTACGAGAACGACGTCTGCTTTACCTGGAACGGCACCACCTCGGGCGTGCGTATGCCAGGCGGCGACGCAATCCCCGCCGACCGCGCGGGCCTGACCCTGTGCGATGCGACAAGTGCGGCGTTCGCGATGGACCTGCCATGGGACAAGCTGGATGTGACCACGTTCAGCTGGCAAAAGGTACTGGGCGGCGAAGCGGCCCACGGCATGCTGATCCTGTCGCCCCGCGCCGTTGAGCGTCTGGAAAGCTATACACCCGCATGGCCCCTGCCCAAGATCTTCCGCATGACCAAGGGCGGCAAGCTGATCGAGGGTATCTTCAAGGGTGAAACCATCAACACCCCGTCGATGCTCTGCGTCGAGGATTACCTGCAAGCGCTCGAATGGGCGCGCACCGTCGGCGGCCTGAAAGGTCTGATCGCACGGGCCGATGCCAACACCAAAGCCATCGCCGACTTCGTCGACACCCACGATTGGATCGAGTTTCTGGCCGCAGACCCCGCGATCCGCTCGAACACCTCCGTCTGTCTCAAGTTCAACGATGCCCGCATCACCGACGGCGCTGCCTTTGCCAAGGCTGTAGCGAACCGTCTGGCCGACGAAGACGTGGCGCTGGACATCGGTGCCTATCGCGACGCCCCTGCGGGCCTGCGCATCTGGTGTGGCGGAACCGTCGAGACCTCGGACATCGAGGCGATGCTGCCCTGGCTTGAATGGGCCTTCGAGACTGAAATCAACGCATAATCCAGTCGGGGTGATCCACACGCTGTTGCCCGCAGGGCACAGCACAGCCGCCCCGTCCTACCCCCCCGTTTATTCAATGAAGGACCACTGACATGGCCCCCAAGGTACTCATCTCCGACAAACTCAGCGACGCAGCCGTTCAAATCTTCAAGGATCGCGGCATCGAGGTCGATTTCCAGCCCGATCTGGGCAAGGACAAGGACAAGCTGGCCGAGGTCATCGGCCAATACGACGGCCTTGCGATCCGCTCGGCCACCAAGGTTACCGAGAAAATCCTCGCTGCTGCCGACAATCTGAAAGTGATCGGTCGCGCAGGCATCGGTACCGACAACATCGACAAGGACGCCGCTTCGAAAAAGGGCGTGATCGTGATGAACACGCCGTTCGGCAACATGATCACCACCGCCGAGCACGCCATCGCGATGATGTTTGCCGTGGCCCGCCAGATTCCCGAAGCATCGGCATCGACCCACGCGGGCAAATGGGAAAAGTCCAAATTCATGGGCGTCGAGCTGACAGGCAAGACGCTGGGCGTCATCGGCGCAGGCAACATCGGTGGCATCGTCTGCGACCGTGCGCGTGGCCTCAAGATGAAAGTCGTCGCTTATGATCCCTATCTGAGCAACAAGAAAGCCGACAAGATGGGCGTCGAAAAGGTCGAGCTGGAAGATTTGCTGGCGCGCGCCGATTTCATCACGCTGCACGTGCCCTATACCGAGTCCACGGCCAACATTCTGTCCCGCGAAAACCTGGCCAAGACCAAGAAGGGCGTGCGGATCATCAACTGTGCCCGTGGTGGACTGGTCGACGAAGAGGCTCTGGCCGACGCCCTGAAATCGGGCCATGTCGCCGGTGCCGCATTTGACGTGTTCCAGGAAGAGCCCGCCAAGGAAAACCCGCTGTTCAACCTGCCGAACGTCGTCTGCACCCCGCACCTGGGTGCGGCAACCACCGAAGCACAGGAAAACGTGGCGCTTCAAGTGGCGGAACAGATGGCAAACTATCTGCTGACCGGCGCTGTCGAAAACGCGCTGAACATGCCGTCGGTAACTGCGGAAGAGGCCAAGGTGATGGGCCCCTGGCTGAAACTGGCCGAACATCTGGGGTCGTTTATCGGCCAGATGACCGACGAGCCGATCCGCGCGATCAACATTCTCTACGATGGCTCGGTCGGCTCAATGAACCTCGACGCGCTGAACTGCGGCGTTATCGCAGGCATCATGAGACGTGCAAATCCCGATACGAACATGGTGTCGGCCCCCGTGGTTGCCCGCGAAAAAGGCATCCAGATCAGCACCACCAATCAGGACAAATCGGGCGTCTTCGACGGCTATGTAAAAGTCACCGTGGTCACCGCCAAACGCGAACGTTCAGTCGCGGGCACGGTGTTCAGCGACGGCAAGCCGCGCTTTATCCAGATCAAGGGCATCAACATCGACGCCGAGATCGGGCAGCACATGCTCTATACCACCAACAACGACGTGCCGGGCATTATCGGCCTGTTGGGCAACACCATGGGCAAAAGCGGCGTGAACATCGCCAACTTTACCCTCGGTCGCGACGAGGCCGGCGGCGAGGCGATTGCGCTGCTGTACATCGACGAAGCACTGCCTGCCGACGTTCAGAAAACGCTGGAAGGCACGGGCATGTTCAATCAGGTCAAACCGCTGGAATTCATCGTCGCCTGACGCACATATTTTTGGCGGCCTTGCCTGTTGCAGGGCCGTCAAACGCTGCTTTCACATGCAAAAGACCCGCAAGCACACCGATCTGATGCAGCGCATCCGCCGCTCTCTTGCACCGCTGGGCCGGTCCGCCTATTCCCCCCTCTGAACGCATTTCACAGCCCCCAAGGATTTCTCATGACCCAGCCCATCTATGCCGTCGGCGACATTCACGGCCAGCACGGCGAGCTGACGCGCGTCCTTGATCTGATCGAAGCTGATGGCGGTGTCGATGCGCGGGTTGTGTTCGTGGGCGATTATATCGACCGTGGCGCAGACAGTTGCGCGGTGCTCGATACGCTGATCGCGGGGCGCGATGCAGGCCGCGACTGGACGTTCCTGCTGGGCAATCACGACCGTATGTTCGACTGGTGGATGCAGGACTTTCCCCGCCAGGAGGCCCATCTGCCGGTCGAATTGTACTGGCTGCACCCGCGTCTGGGCGGCGACACGACGCTGGCGTCCTATGGCATCGAATTCACCGTCAAAAGTCGCCAGACCGAAGTGCACGCCGAGGCGCTGAAAACCGTGCCAGAGGCGCATATGGACTTCATCGCCCAGTGCAAGCTAAGCCACGAAACCAACGATCTGTTCTTTTGCCATGCGGGCATCCGGCCGGGCGTGCCGCTGGACCAGCAAACGGAACACGACCTGATCTGGATTCGCGAAGAGTTTCATGGCGTAACCACGCCGCACCCCAAGCTGATCGTGCACGGGCACACGCCTGTTGATGTGGCGACGCATCACGGCAACCGCGTCAATCTGGATACGGGTGCGGGCTATGGCAAGCCGATGACCGTCGCGGTGTTCGAGGGGCGTGACTGCTGGACGCTAAGCGCGGACGGGCGCGTACCGCTTACGCCCTGATCCGGCCGCTCAGGTCCAGTCCAGCACCACCTTGCCGCTTTGCCCCGACTTCATCGCGGCAAATCCGGCCTCGAAGTCGTCCACGCCAAACCGGTGCGTGATCACCCGCGACACGTCCAGACCGTTCTCCAGCATCGCGATCATCTTGTACCAGGTCTCGAAAATCTCGCGGCCATAGACGCCCTTGATCGTGATCGCCTTGAACACGATCCGGCTCCAGTCGACGGGGCTTTGGCCCGGAGGAATACCCAGCATCGCGATCCGCCCGCCCATGGTCATCGCATCGACCATCTGGTCCAGCGCCTGCTGGTTGCCCGACATCTCCATACCCACGTCAAAGCCCTGCTTCATCTTCAGACGCGCGATCACGTCGGCAAGCACTTCTTGCGTGACGTTCACCGGAACCACGTCAGCCACTTGCGACGCCAGCGCCAGCCTGTCGGGGTTCACATCCGTGATCACCACATGGCGCGCACCTGCATGACGGGCCACGGCAGCGGCCATGATCCCGATGGGGCCAGCGCCGGTGATCAACACATCCTCACCGATAAGATCGAAACTCAGCGCGGTGTGCACCGCATTGCCCAGCGGATCGAGAATCGCACCAATATCGTCGCTGATCTCGTCGGGCAACGGCACAACGTTGAACGCGGGCAGGCGCAGATATTGCGCGAAAGCGCCCTGTTCGTTCACCCCGATGCCCCGCGTCGTGGGATCAAGATGAAATCTGCCCGCACGGCTCTGACGGCTTTGCGTCCCGATCAGGTGTCCCTCGCCACTGCACCGCTGGCCCAGCTCAAGCCCCTGAACATCGCGCCCGATCTCGACGATCTCGCCTGCGAATTCATGGCCGGTGATCATCGGCACGGGTACGGTTTTCTGCGCCCAAGCATCCCAATTCCAGATGTGGATATCGGTGCCGCAGATACCGGTCTTGTTGATCTTGATCAGAACGTCGTCGGGCCCGATCTCGGGCACTGGCGCATTCACCATCCACAGCCCCTCGCGGGCGTGCAGTTTCGACAGAGCCTTCATTTCATTGGTCATCAGATCACGCCACAGGCTTTGCCCGCCTTCTCGAATGCGGCAAGTGCGCAGTCCAGATCTTCGCGGGCCAGCGCGGCGTTCATCTGGGTGCGGATGCGGGCCTTCCCCCGCGGCACGACGGGAAAGAAAAAGCCTGAGACATAGACGCCCTCGTCATAGAGTTTTGACGCCATGTCCTGTGCCAGTTGCGCCTCGCCCAGCATCACGGGAATGATCGGGTGTTCGCCCGCCAGCAGATCGAATCCCAGACTTTCCAGACCTTTACGCCAATACTTCGCGTTCTCGAACAGCTGCGCGCGCAGGGCATCACCCTCTTCCACCAGCCGCAGCGCCTCGATCCCCGCGGCGACTATCGCGGGTGGCAGGGCGTTCGAGAACAGGTAGGGCCGCGCGCGTTGACGCAGCAGGTCGATGACCGGCTGTGGCCCCGCGATATAGCCGCCGATGGCCCCGCCCAGCGCCTTGCCCAGCGTGCCGGTCAGAATGTCCACATCGACCCCAAAATGCGAGGGCGTTCCAGCACCCTTCGGGCCCATGAACCCGGTGGCGTGGCAATCGTCGACCATCACCAGCGCGCCGTATTCTTCGGACAGTCGGGTGATCTCGGGCAGGTTCGCCAGATAGCCGTCCATGCTGAACACGCCGTCGGTGGCAATCATGACAAAGCGCGCGCCATCGGCCTTGGCCTGCTGCAACTGCGCCTCCAGATCGTCCATGTCGCTGTTGGCATAGCGATAGCGCTTGGCCTTGCACAGCCGGATGCCGTCGATGATCGACGCATGGTTCAGCGCGTCCGAAATAACCGCGTCCTCGGGCCCCAGCAGCGGCTCGAACAGCCCGCCGTTGGCGTCGAAACAGGCGGCAAACAGGATCGAATCGTCCTTGTTCAGAAATGCCGCCAGCTTTTGTTCCAGTTCGCGGTGCATGTCCTGCGTGCCACAGATGAACCGGACGGATGCCATGCCAAAGCCCTTGGGCTCCATCGTGTCGCGGGCGGTGCGGATCAGATCGGGGTGATTTGCCAGCCCCAGATAGTTGTTGGCGCACAGGTTGATCATCTCGCGTCCTGCGACCTGGATCTTGCCGCCTTGGGGCGAGGTGATCAGACGTTCGACCTTGGTCAGGCCTTCGGCGTCAATATCGGCAAGGGTCTGGGTGATGTGCGACAAAAATTCTTGGGTCATGGACGGCTCCTCTTTGCCGCGCTTCTAGCATACCGGAAGAGATTCCGAAATAGGGGATTTCTATATCACGGATTTTAATCCGATATATCGGATTAGAGACTCAGGCGTTCTGAACCACCAGAAAGGCGCGCGCGGCGCTGGTGGCCATGATCCGGTGCGGCACATCGGCGGCATAGCGGGCGGTGTCACCTGCGCCAATGGTCTGTGTGGCCTCGGCGCTGGTCACGTCAAGCGTGCCATCGATCACCGTCAGATATTCGCGCGCGCCACGGGTATGCGGCAGGCTGTCCAGCATGCCACCTTCGGCAAAGCGCAGCTCGTAGACCTCGTGATGGCCTGCCTCTTCGGGCGGTGACAGAATGCGGATGCGGCACCCGCTGCCCCGGTTTTCAATGGTCGGCACATCGACGCTGCGCAGCACTTCGATGCTGGCTGCCGCCGTGTCACCATCCAGAAGCCCCGCAAAATCGACCTGCAGGGCGCGGGTCAGGTTCCACAGCGTCGCAATCGTCGGGCTGCTTTCACCGCGCTCGATCTGGCTGACCATCGACCGGCTGACACCCGACAGCTTTGCCACCGCGTCCAGAGACAACCCTTGCGACCGCCGCGCCTCTTTCAGGCGGCTGGGCAGGCGGGTCAATATTGCGTCAGTTTCGTCCGTCATGACGGAAGATATGCGCGGGTCATTGCCTGCTGTCAACTGACGGCACGTTGCGGCTGACATCGACGCGGGCGCAGATCATAAGCGCGGGCAAAGCAAAAGGATCAAATCATGCAAGACATCGTTATTCTCGACGGCACGCGCACCGCAATTGGCACTTTCGGCGGATCGCTGGCAGGAACACCCACCGTTGATCTGGGCACCACGGCGGCCAAGGCTGCGCTGGAACGTGCGGGCGTCGAAGGCGCGCAGATCGGCCACGTGGCGTTCGGCAACGTCATCAACACGGAACCGCGCGACATGTACCTCAGCCGCGTCGCCGCGATGCAGGCGGGCGTGCCGGACACGACCCCCGCGATGAACGTGAACCGTCTGTGCGGGTCGGGCGTGCAAGCGATCGTATCGGTGATGCAGTCGCTGATGCTGGGCGATGCCGAGTTCGGCCTGGCTGGTGGAGCCGAGAATATGTCGCGCAGTCCATATATCGTGCCGGCGGCCCGCTGGGGGTCCAAGATGGGCGATGTACAGTCGCTGGATATGATGCTGGGCACGCTGAACTGCCCGTTCGGCACCGGCCACATGGGCGTGACGGCGGAAAACGTGGCCGAAGAACATCAGGTCACCCGCGCCGCGCAGGACGCATTTGCCCTGCTCAGCCAGGAGCGCGCAGCGACGGCGATTGCCGAGGGCCGCTTTGCCAGCCAGATCACGCCGGTCGAGGTGCGGGTCAAGCGCGACATGGTGCCGTTCGAGGTGGACGAGCACCCCAAGGCCACCAACATCGACGCGCTGTCGGGATTACGTACAGTTTTCCGCAAAAACGGTACAGTAACCGCGGGCAACGCCAGCGGGATCAACGACGGTGCTGCGGCATTGGTACTGGCCACGGCAGAAGCGGCGGAAAAGGCCGGTCTGAAACCCAAGGCGCGGATTTTGGGCTATGCCCACGCCGGTGTCCGCCCCGAGGTCATGGGCATCGGTCCGATCCCTGCCGTGCGCAAGCTGCTGGAGAAAACCGGCCTATCTGTGGCAGACTTCGACGTGATCGAAAGCAACGAGGCCTTTGCAGCACAGGCGCTGGCGGTCAGCAACGATCTGGGGCTGGACCCGTCGAAGGTAAACCCCAATGGCGGTGCGATTGCGCTGGGCCATCCAGTTGGCGCGACCGGGGTGATCATAACCGTCAAGGCGCTGTACGAGCTGGAGCGGATCGGCGGCAAGCGGGCGTTGATCACCATGTGCATCGGTGGTGGTCAGGGCATCGCACTGGCCATCGAACGTATCGCCTGAGCCGAGGCCGGGGGAACCTGCCC
>JAGXHE010000072.1 GCA_024636445.1 Sulfitobacter sp. | reverse complement strand
GCAAGCGAGCCTCCCATGCCCCAGTTCCTCGATCACGCCGACGCCGACTTTGAAACCCGCTTCACGGCCCTGCTGACCGCCAAGCGCGAGGACAGCCCAGATGTCGACGCCACCGTGGCCGACATCATCGCGCAGGTGCGCAGCCAAGGCGACGCCGCCGTGATCGCGCTCACCGCAAAATTCGACCGCCTCACGCTCACCCCCGACACCCTGCGCATCACGACGTCCGAGGTCGACGCCGCAATCGCCACGGTCAACGCCTCCGACCGCGCAGCGCTGGAACTGGCCGCCGACCGCATCCGCGCCTACCACGCGCGGCAACTGCCCGCTGATGCCAGCTGGACCGACGACGCAGGTGCCACGCTCGGCTGGCGCTGGACACCCGTCAGTGCGGCGGGCCTCTACGTCCCCGGCGGGCTCGCGTCCTACCCGTCCTCCGTGCTGATGAACGCGATCCCCGCCAAGGTCGCGGGCGTGCAGCGCCTCGCGATCACCGTGCCCACGCCCGACGGCATCCTCAACCCGCTGGTGCTGCTGGCCGCGCGTCTGGCGGGCGTCGACGAAATCTACCGCATCGGCGGCGCGCAGGCGATTGCCGCACTGGCTTACGGCACCGAAACGATCCCTCCGGTGGACAAGATCACCGGCCCCGGCAATGCCTTCGTCGCCGCCGCCAAACGCCGCGTCTTCGGCAAGGTCGGCATCGACATGATCGCCGGTCCTTCCGAAATCCTGGTGATCGCCGACGCCGACAACGATCCCGACTGGATCGCGCTCGACCTGCTCAGCCAGGCCGAACATGACGAAAGCGCCCAAAGCCTGCTGATCACCACCGACGCCACGCTTGGCCGCAAAGTGGCCGATGCTGTCGAAAAACACCTGCAAACGCTGGAACGCCGCGCCATCGCCGGGGCCAGCTGGCGCGATTTCGGTGCCATCATCACCGTGCCCGATCTTGATACCGCCGCCACCCTCAGCGACCGCATAGCCCCCGAACACCTCGAACTGATGGTCGCCGACCCCAACGCGCTCAGCGCGAAAATCACCCACGCCGGCGCCATCTTCCTCGGCGCCTGGACGCCCGAGGCCATCGGCGATTACGTCGGCGGCCCCAACCACGTGCTGCCCACCGCCCGCTCGGCGCGGTTCTCGTCGGGCCTGTCGGTGATGGATTTCGTCAAACGCACCACCCTGGCGCAAATGACGCCGGATGCCCTGCGCGCCATCGGTCCCGCCGCCGAAACACTGGCCACGTCCGAAAGCCTGCAAGCCCACGGCCTGTCCGTCACCGCCCGCCTCAATCGCCTGAACCGCCCGACATGACGCAGCGGGGCGATTGAACCCGGCTGCCTTCATGGTCTAACCTGATGTGAACAACACGCAAAGGATGCGACATGTCCCGCATCACCCAGATTGATCTAGACGACGGCAACCTGCCGCCACCCACGCCCGAGATCGAACAAGAGCGCAAGGTCGCGATGTTCGACCTGCTCGAAGACAACAGCTTCGCGCTGCCCGCCCGCGACGGTCGCGCGGTGCCGTCCGGGCCCTATCACCTGGGCCTCGCCATCCGCGACGGGCGGCTGGTCTTTGACGTGACCACCGAAGAGGCGGAAAAGGCCGCCGAATTCCACCTCTCGCTGGGGCCCTTCCGTCAGGTCGTCAAAGACTACTTCCAGATCTGCGAAAGCTATTTCGAGGCGGTCAAGAAACTGCCCCCCAGCCAGATCGAAACCATCGACATGGCCCGGCGCGGCATCCACAACGAAGGCAGCCGCGTGCTTCAGGAACGCCTGACCGGCAAGGCCGAGATCGACGAAGGCACCGCGCGCCGCCTGTTCACCCTGATCTGCGTCCTGCATTTCGGCGGATAGAATGGTTGCACCCTTGCCCCAATCGGTTCTGTTTTGCTGCGATCACAACGCAGTACGCTCTCCGATGGCCGAGGCGATCATGAAAAAGTTCTACGGCACCGGCACCTATGTCCAGTCCGCAGGGGTCAAGGCCGACATGGAGATCGACGGGTTTTCCATCGCCGTCTGTCAGGAAATCGATGTCGAACTGTCGCGCCACCGCTCGCGCAGTTTCGACCAGATGGAAGACTGGGGCGACGATCTGGGCAGCTTCGATCTGATCGTCGCCCTGTCGCCCGCGTCGCAACGCCGCGCACTGGAACTGACCCGCTATTGCCACCTCGATATCGCCTATTGGCCGATCATGGACCCGACCGGTCTGGGCGAATCCCGCGAGGCCAAGCTGGACAGCTACCGCGACGCCCGCGACCAGATCATCTCCCATCTGCTCGACCGCTGGGGCGAACCCACCTTGCTGACCTGAAATACTGACCTGAAGGAGACACCCATGACCGTGGTGGACCGCTATTTCGACGCCTTCAACGCAGGCGACACCGACGCCATGCTGGACTGCCTGACCGACGACGTGGCCCATCACGTCAACGAAGGCCAGATTCGCCGGGGCAAATCCCACTTTGCCGACTTCTGCGCCCATATGTCCCGCTGCTACGACGAGACCCTGACCGACATGGTGGTCTTCGTGAACGACGACCAGACCCGCGCCGCCGCCGAATACGTGGTCAACGGCAGCTATCTGCAAACCGACGACGGCCTGCCCGAGGCGCGCAACCAGCCTTACAAACTCCCCGCAGGTTCGTTCTTCGATCTGGAAGGCGGCAAGATCGCCCGCGTCACCACCTATTACAATCTGGCCGACTGGACGGCGCAGGTCTCGTGACCCAATGCCACGTGCTGACGGGGGCCGCCCTCGACGCGGCCCTTGGCGATGTGGCCCGCCTGCGCATCGCGGTGTTTCGCGACTGGCCCTATCTCTACGACGGCGATCTCGATTACGAACGCCGCTATCTCGCGACGTTCCGCGCCTCGCCGCAGGCCGTGGTCGTCGGTGCCTATGACGGCGACACCCTCGTGGGCGCCGCCACCGCCGCCCCTCTGGCCGACCACGCCGACGACTTCGCCACAGCCTTCGCAGGCACGGGCGTGAACATCGCGGATGTATTCTATTGCGCCGAAAGCGTGCTGCTCGAAGACCACCGCGGGCAGGGCATCGGCCACCAGTTCTTCGACGCCCGCGAAGACGCCGCGCGGGCCTTTGGCTATACCAAATGCGCCTTTTGCGCCGTGCAGCGCCCCGCAGACCACCCGCTGAAACCCGACGACTACCGCCCGCTCGACCCGTTCTGGCGCAAACGCGGATACGCGCCGCTGGACGGGGCCGTGGCACAGTTCACATGGACAGACGTGGGCGCAGATGCACCCTCGGCCAAACCGCTGCAAGTGTGGATCAAGTCGCTGTAATCAGGTGCAGATTTGCCCGGCCCGGTCGCCGAACTCTTTCCAGCGCTTCCAGAACGCCTCGTCGCTGGACGAACTCGAGGTGCGCATCTCCTGCGCGCTGTGCGGGTCCGAAAAGAACCCGACCGCACGCCGCTGATCGGACGAGCTGAGCGACGCGTCGGCCACCGCCTGAACACAGCCACACCGGGCGCGATCCGCCTGCTTGCGGCCCGACGCCTCGCAGGCATTCGCAATCGGCCCCGAGGCGAACAGATTGGGCGCAGGCTGGCCCAGACCCGTAGGGGCCCGCGCGGACTGCGCGTTATAGCTGGAATATCTGGTCCCACCGCCACCACAGGCGGCCAGAAGGGCCAGACATGAGATAAGTGCCAAAATTCGGTTCATGTTCCGCCTCATACCATCGCGGCATTCTCTGGCCGCAGCTTACTGCTGGCAACGACTATGCCTGAATTCGGGGCAGGGGGCAATTCACGAGTGTGAGGGGCCTTGCCGCCGTTTCCCACACCGCCCGCGTCAGGCCAGCGTATCCCCGCGCCCCGCGATCAACCGGCGCAACATCGCGGCGAACTGGTCCACCTCGTCGTCCTCCCAGCGGTCGCTGAACAGATAGCCCGCCCGCTTCGAAAACGTCGAAAGCGCCTCGGACAGTTTCGCGCGCCCGGCCTGCGTGGCCACCACAAAGACCAGCCGCGCATCCCGGTCATCGACCTGCCGGTCCACCAGGCCGATCTTCTCCATCGGTGCCGCCATCCGCGTGATCGTCGAGGCGCTGACATGCATCCGTTTCGCCAGATCGACACGCGACAGCCGATGCGCCGCCGCGCGTTCAAGATGCAGCATCAGCAGGAATTCGTTCACGGATATCCCGTGAACTGCCGAAAGTTCGCCCGAAAGCCCGGCCCGGAAATCATCAGCAGCCTGAAGCAGGCGCAGTGCATTTGTTGTGTGTAAATCAGTCATGGGGCAGCTTCTATTCCGAATCACTTGCACATGCAAGCATATTGCAACATAACCGGCACGACTTCTGACCCAACAAGGATATTTCACCATGCCCTTCGAAACCCTGTTCTCACTTGCCGGTCTCATTGCCATGGCTGGATGGCTCATCCTGCTGGCCTCGCCACTCATTCCGACATGGTCCGAGCGCCTCGCCGGGACGATCCTGCCCTTGGTCCTGTCGCTGGGCTATCTTGCGCTGCTGATCATACCAGCCTCCGGCAGCGGTGGCGGCTTCGGCACGCTTGCAGACGTGATGCAGCTTTTCTCCTATCCTCAGGCCGCCCTCGCGGGTTGGGTACACTTCCTCGCCTTCGATCTGTTCATCGGCGCATGGGTCTGCCGCACGGGCCGCACCGAGGGTCTCAGCTTCTGGCGCGTCGCCCCCTGCCTGCCGATCATCTTCCTGTTCGGGCCTGCGGGGCTGCTCGCATTTCAGGCAATCCGCGCCGTCCCTCTCAAAACGGCGCGCCCATAAGCACCCGTGTTCAAAACCAGATGGGCAAGGCCGCGCGGGCAGGCCTCCCTACCTGCGGTCAAAGAACAGCCCGCGCGATGCGGATCAACTGCAAGGTCTCGAATGCGCTGTCTTCCAGCGTCACCAGCTCACCGTTCACCACGGCATAGTTATACCCCGGCTCAAGTACCGGCAGCTGATAGGTCTGGCGCAATTCGCTCTGCGTCAGCGCCGCCGTCGGCGCCACACGCATCCCCGCAGGCAGATTTCCGACCCGCGCCAGATCATTGATCTGCAAAAGCGAGGTATAGTCGTCGTTGTTCAGCAAAACCGGCTGGCCATCGATCAAGGCATAGCGTGTGCCCGTCGGTGCAGACCGAAGCCCGTAAAGCGCGGCGATCTGGTCCGAGCTGAGCAGCAGACTGTCGTCATCAAGAACCACGTCCCGGTCCAGATATTGGCCGCGCTGTTCAAGGTAAAGATCGTCCAGCCGGTCCTCGTCATAGGCGACCCATTGCTCATAGGTCACGCCTTTTTTGGCAAGTCCGGGTGGCACGCACGGCGGGTCTTTTTTCGCCAGTCCCGGAGGGCAGTTGCGATACGTCAGAAGTTGCTCGTCCGAGACATCCGCGAAACTGATCTGCGACCCCAAAAGAACAAGCGGCAAGGCCCCGAGCAGCGCGCGCATGTCACGCCCTTCGGGCGCACGCACCTGCAGGATCTCGTTCGAAATACGCACCCGATCTTCGCTTGATCGTCTGGCGTTGACCTTGGCGGGCTTGTCAGCCTTGTCCGGCTTGTTGGATTTCCCGGCCTGCTTGTTGTCTGGCTTGTTGGCCTTGTTGCTCTGCCCGACCTTCTCGGGCTTGCCCTTGTTGGCCTTACCCGGCTTGTTTTTATTGGCCTTTTTCTGGCCCTTATCCTTCTGGGCCCCACCCTTCTGGGCCTTGTCATTCTTGATCTCAACGATCTGCGCATCCTCAAAGCTCGGCATGCTCACACCAGAAACTGCAGAAGCCGGTATCGAAACGCTTGCCGCGAGAACAGGCGTGGTGGCGCAGGCAAGGATCGCTGCAAACGCAATTGGGGCATATTTCATCATATCACCTTCATATCAGTGTGTTGGATCAGGCCACTTGCGCTGATCATCAAATCGTTGACATGTTGAGGCGGACACCACCGATGTCCCATGACCAAACCCAACGCACCACCGTCCAAAAAGGTTCCGCCCTTGCGCACGGCCTGCCCGTAGACCAACACCTTGCAAACCCGCCTGCCACCGCGAACCCGAACGCGCCTGCCATTCCGCGCCCCCATCCCGCCCGTGGCCGCACGGAAGCACTCCGCGTCACAATGTGCCGGCCCCTCCATGCTCACTTGACCAAGCCCCAAATCCCCTACATATCCTCGCCCATGACACCGCTTTCACATATCCGCAATTTTTCCATCGTCGCGCACATCGACCACGGGAAATCCACGCTCGCTGACCGTCTGATCCAGTCGACCCACACCGTGGCCGACCGGGACATGAAGGAGCAGATGCTTGACGCCATGGACATCGAGCGCGAGCGCGGTATCACCATCAAGGCCAACACCGTGCGCATCGACTACGTGGCCGACAATGGCGAAGCCTACGTGCTCAACCTGATCGACACCCCCGGCCACGTCGATTTCGCCTACGAGGTCTCCCGCTCCATGCGCGCGGTCGAAGGCTCGCTTCTGGTCGTCGACAGCACCCAGGGCGTCGAGGCGCAGACCCTTGCCAACGTCTATCAGGCCATCGACGCCAACCACGAAATCGTCCCGATCCTGAACAAGATCGACCTGCCCGCCTCAGACTGCGAACGCGTGGCCGAACAGATCGAGGACGTCATCGGCATCGACGCCTCCGGCGCGATCCGCGTCTCCGCCAAGACCGGCGTCGGCATCCACGAAACCCTCGAGGCGATCGTGCACCATCTGCCCGCGCCCAAGGGCGACGAGAACGCCGACCTCAAGGCAATGCTGGTCGACAGCTGGTACGACAGCTACCTCGGCGTCATCGTTCTGGTCCGCATTATCGACGGCCGCCTGAAAAAGGGCGACCGCGTCAAGTTCCTGTCCAACGGCACCGTCCACCACGTTGACCGCATCGGCGTGTTCCGTCCGCAGATGCAGGTCATCGACAGCCTCGGCCCCGGCGAGATCGGCTTTCTGACAGCCTCGATCAAACAGGTCCGCGACACCCGCGTCGGCGACACCGTGACCCATGAAAAGAAAACCGTAACCGCATTGCCCGGCTTCAAACCCTCGCAGCCGGTGGTCTTTTGTGGGCTTTTCCCTGTCGACTCCTCTCAATTCGAAGACCTGCGCGACGCCATCGACAAACTGGCGCTGAACGATGCCTCCTTCAGTTTCGAAATGGAAACCTCCGCCGCCCTTGGCTTTGGCTTCCGCTGCGGTTTCCTCGGCCTGCTTCACCTCGAAGTTATCCGCGACCGCATCGAGCGCGAATATGACATCGACCTGATCACCACGGCCCCGTCGGTCGTCTACCGCATCTTCATGCGCGACGGCGCGATGCAGGAACTGCACAACCCCGCCGACATGCCCGACCTCAGCGTGGTCGATCACCTCGAAGAGCCGCGGATCAAGGCGACCATCCTCGTCCCCGACGAATACCTCGGAGACGTGCTGAAACTGTGCCAGGACCGTCGTGGCGTTCAAAAAGACCTGACCTACGCCGGCAGCCGCGCGATGGTCGTATACGACCTGCCGCTGAACGAGGTTGTCTTCGACTTTTACGACCGCCTGAAATCGGTGACCAAGGGCTATGCGTCCTTTGACTACCAGATGACAGGTTACCAAACCGATAACCTTGTGAAAATGTCGGTGCTGGTCAACGACGAACCCGTCGATGCCCTGTCGATGATGGTCCACCGCGACCGCGCCGAAACCCGTGGCCGCGCCATGGTCGAAAAGCTCAAGGACTTGATTCCACGGCATATGTTCAAGATCCCGATCCAGGCGGCCATCGGCGGCAAGGTCATCGCCCGCGAGACCCTGTCGGCCATGCGCAAGGACGTGACGGCCAAATGCTACGGCGG
>JAGXHE010000071.1 GCA_024636445.1 Sulfitobacter sp. | reverse complement strand
GGCGGATTGATGAGCGTCATGCGCGGTGGGCGCGTGTTCGAGAAGGTCGGCGTGAACATCTCGACGGTCTATGGCACCTTGGGCGAACAGGCGCAGGTGGCGATGGCCGCGCGCAAGGGCATCCCCGGCATGAAGGACGATCCGCGCTTCTGGGCGTCGGGCATCAGTCTGGTGGCACATATGCAAAACCCGCACGCGCCTGCGGTCCACATGAACACCCGCATGTTCTGGACCCCGCATGCGTCATGGTTCGGCGGCGGTTCCGACCTGAACCCCTGCATCGAATACGCCGAGGACACCGCCCATTTCCACGCCACCCAAGCGGCCCATCTGGACCCGCACGGCGCTGACTTGTATCCGCGTCTCAAGGCATGGGCCGACGAATATTTCTATATCCCCCACCGCAAACGGGCACGTGGCGTCGGCGGCATCTTCATGGACGACCATTCGACCGGCGACTGGGATGCGGATTTCGCGCTGACCAAGGACATCGGGCGCGCCTTCCTGCCGGCCTTCGTGCCGCTGGTGTCGGCACGGCGGGTGATGCCCTGGGACGACGCGGACAAGGATGCGCAGCTGATCCACCGCGGGCTCTATGCCGAATACAATCTGGTCTATGACCGCGGCACGAAATTCGGGCTGGAAACCGGCCATGACGCCAATGCGGTTCTGATGAGCCTGCCGCCTCTGGCGAAATGGGTCTGAGCGCTAGAAGCTCCACCAGCCCGCTTCCATCACCGCCGATCAGGCTGAGGGCCCGCGCCACGCCGATGAACACCGGAATGGCGCGGCCAAAGGTCTTGAACGCCTGCGCCGATTGCGACTTGGCCGCGTCAATCGCGTCGTCGTCCCCGGCCCGCTGTTTGATCTCCGTCTGTCCCGCCAAGTCGCGCAGGAACTTGCGCCGCACGGAGGCGCTGCTGGTCGGAAACTTCTGGCTGACGGCCAGATCAGGGTCCTTGTGGGTCTGGGTAAAGCGGTGGTGCGTCAGGTGGTCGTGCCGGTAGGCGTGCAGGCTGGCCATGATCTGCCAGCCGCAGAGCCAAGCCATTCCTGCACCCCGCCGTTCAGCCTGCGCGACGTTCCTTGAGGCGCTGTGCGCACCGCCCAATGGGGCTCTGCCCCCGGCGCTGGCGCGCCTCCCCCGCAGTTTTTCGGGCAAGATGAAGGGGGGGTCAGTGCCAGTCGAAGAAGTCGGGCCCGGCTTTGGCCAAAAGCTCCTGAGCCAGATCGCGGCCCATCTCTGCGCCCGTCGCGGTGGGGCCAGAACGGTTGCCCCTGATTGCTTCGGAGCCGTCGGGGCGCAGCACTTCACCGCGCAGGTGCAGCGTGTCGCCGTCGAGCAGGGCAAGGCCCGCGATGGGTGTCTCGCACGATCCGTCGAGCATGGCGAGAAACGCGCGCTCCGCCGCTAGGCGCTGGCCCGTGGGCGTGTCGTGGATGGCAGCAAGCAGGCGGGCGGTGGCGGTGTCATCCGCGCGCCGTTCGATGCCGATGGCGCCCTGGGCGATGGCGGGCAGCATCTCGTCGGGGTTGATGGGCGTTGCGGGCACGTCTTTCATGTTCAGGCGGTTGAGACCTGCGGCCGCCAGAAAGGTGGCCTCGGCGACGCCGTCGTCGAGCTTGCGCAGACGGGTCTGCACGTTGCCGCGAAATTCGACCACGTTCAGATCGGGGCGGCGGTGCAGCAATTGCGCACGGCGGCGCAGCGAAGAGGTGCCGACTGTGGCGCCCTGGGGCAGGTCCACGATTGCGCTGTGCGTGGGCGAGACGAAGGCATCGCGCACGTCCTCGCGCGGCAGGTACGTGTCCAGCAGCAGGCCGGGGGGCTGTTCTGTCGGCATGTCCTTCATCGAGTGAACCGCGATGTCGATCTTGCCTGCAGACAGGTCTTGTTCGATTTCGCGGGTGAACAGACCCTTGCCGCCGATCTCTTTCAGCGGGCGGTCCTGTATCAGGTCGCCGGTCACTTTTATCACCACGATCTCGAACGCCTCTTGCGGCAGATCGAATGCAGCGGCCAGACGGGCACGTGTTTCATAGGCCTGCGCCATCGCCAGCGGCGATCCACGGGTGCCGATCTTCAAGGGGCGTTCAGGGGATGGCAGGGTCACGTCAGGCGGGCCTTTGCTTGGGAAAAAGATGTGTCACGATGTCCTGCCATTGCACGCGCGACTTGACAAGTGCTCCGTGCCAATAGACCTCATGCCCAGCAAAAAGGGGACAGCGGATGACCGAGAGCAAGACGATTTTGCGCGCACTGGCAGGCGAGACACAGGCGGTGCCGCCGATCTGGATGATGCGGCAGGCGGGGCGCTATCTGCCCGAGTACAAGGCGACGCGCGCGCAGGCCGGGGATTTCCTGTCGCTGTGCTACAATCCCGAACTGGCCTGCGAGGTCACCTTGCAGCCGATCCGCCGCTATGGCTTTGACGCTGCGATCCTGTTTGCCGACATCTTGCTGGTGCCTCAGGCCCTGGGCGCTGATCTGTGGTTTGTCACCGGCGAAGGCCCGCGCCTGAGCACTGTGACCACGCAAGCGGATTTCGACAAGCTGGGGCCGGTCGAGGACATCCACGAGACGCTCTCGCCGATCTATCAAACCGTGCGTCTGCTGACCAAGGCGCTGCCGCGCGAGACCACGCTGATCGGCTTTGCCGGGGCGCCGTGGACCGTTGCCACCTATATGATCGCGGGCAAGGGCACCAAGGATCAGGGGCCTGCCCATGCGCTGAAGGCCGGGGATGTGGCACTGTTCGAGGCGCTTTTGGAGCGGATCACGCTGGCCACCATCGAATACCTTTCGGCGCAGATCGACGCGGGTGCCGAGGTGATCAAGATTTTTGACAGCTGGGCCGGATCGCTGAAGGGCACGGATTTCGACCGCTACAGCCTGGAACCCGCCCGCCAGATCACCGCAGCGCTCAAGGCGCGCCATCCCGGCATCCCGATCATCGGTTTCCCGCGCGAGGCGGGCGAGAAATACATCGGTTTCGCCAAGGCGACCGGCGTCGATTGCGTGGCACTGGACAATTCCGTGGCACCCGACTGGGCAGCGGCGCACGTGCAGGTCGATGGCTGCGTGCAGGGCAATCTGGCCTCGCATCACATGGTGACGGGCGGACAGCCGCTGGTGGACGAGACGCGCGCGATCGTGAAGGCGTTCTCGAAAGGGCCGCATATCTTCAATCTGGGCCACGGGATCACCCCGGATGCAGACCCGGACAACGTGCAGCGGATGATAGATACGGTTCGCGAAGGATAACCTGCGTTTCAGGGTTGACCTGACCGCGTGGCTGTCATACCTCGCACGCCGATGGCGCGGTAGCTCAGTTGGTTAGAGCGATCGACTCATAATCGATAGGTCGGGAGTTCAAGTCTCCCCCACGCCACCATTCTTCAGCCAACATTTCCGGGTTTTATGGGCCGCGATACGGTTGGCCCGACTTACGCCCGCCGCTTGTTTTCACTCACTCACCCTGTCACGCAAGCGCGGCAAGGCCCAGCCCGCAATGGTGACCGTCAGTGTGATCCGGAACAGATGGTGCACGGTCACAGCCACCGGGCTGATCCCCAGACTGAGCGCCACAAGACCCATCTCGGTCACACCTCCGGGGGCGAGGCTGATGATCAGCGCGATCACCGGCAGGCTGGACCACGGGGCCAGAAGCGCTGCAAAGCCCACGGCCACCGACAGCATCACCGCCACGCTGATGCACCCAAAGCCGAATGCCCGCGCGAGGTTGCGCAGGGACGATCCGGCAAAAAGCACGCCCAAGCCCGCGCCGATCACCAGTTGCGCCGCTGCCAGCAACCAGACGGGGCTGGCCACGTCCAACAGGCCTGTGCCGTGGGCGATGGCGCTCAGCAGCATCGGGCCGATCATATAAGAGGCGGGCAGGCGTAGCTTGCGACCAATGAGTACGCCGATCACACAGAGCACCGCCAGTTCCGCCAGATCCAGCAGTCCTGCGTCCGTTGCGTCAAACGACTGGCCTGCGGCACTGCCGACCACGATGCCGGTCATCAGATAGTAGACAGCCGGGATCGCGATGATGACCAGCACCACGCGGGCAAAGTGCTGGGTGCTCAGCAAACGCGGATCGGCACCGGCGGCTTCGCCCAGTGTGACCGCTTCGATCAGGCCGCCGGGCATGGCTGCGAAAAACGCGGTGACGCGGTCCAGCTTTGCCAGCCTGCGATAGATCACGAAGCTCAGCCCGTGGGTGACCAGAACAAAGGGGATCACCGCCAGCACCGACAGCCACAATTGCGGCAACTGTTCCAGAAGCGCAGGCGAAAACGTGGCACCAATCATCACGCCGATCAGTGCCACGCTGGCTTTGCGCAGCAATTGCAGGACCGGGCGCGGGGCGGTTTCGGGCACTCCGGCGCTGCGCCAGATCGACCAGGCACCGACCGTGATCATCGCCCCCAACAGAAACGGCAGCGGGGTTCCCAGCCACACCGCCAGTGCAGCTCCCACAGCACCGATCAAAAAGATCAGCCCGGTGGGGCGGGCTTCAAGGCGCAGATCGGCAAGGGTCAGGGGCATATCGTGTCAAACGGTTCCGATGTTGATTTGCGCCATTTGCACAGAGAGCCTTGCCGAGTTCCAGACCGGTTGGACGATTCTGACAGGGTGCCGGGGGCTTTGGGGAAGAGCTGGACCGACATAGATTGCAAAAAACCGGATTTTCAGACAAATTTGCAAGGGCCTGAAAACGGCAAATGGCACTATCTTGCCACTATCTGCCTGAGTTTTGCGCAGAGTAGATAATAAAACAAGGGCCGCACCACAGGGCGCGCAAGAATTGCCCTCAAAACCTGTCAGCAGATAGCCAAAATTTGATCTATCTTGCACTATTACTGCACAGCGCCTTTGTTGCGGGCGCGCACAAAGGTTACAAATTTGGGTGACAGTCCAATGACCTTGCCCTACCAATCTGCCGCAACGACACACGACCGATGCGCCGCAAGAGTGCATCCTTAGGGAGGAAGACCATGAACATCACACGTAAATCATTTATGTCACTGGCAGGCGCCGCTGCGCTGTCGCTGGGGCTGGGCAGTGCACCTGCGTCCGCGCAAGAGGTCACGCTGAGCCTGCACCAGTTCCTGCCCGCACAGGCCAACGTGCCGCGCCTGGTGCTGGACGTCTGGGCCGACAATGTCGAGGAAGACAGCGATGGCCGCATCAAGATCGACCGCTATGCGTCGATGCAGCTGGGTGGCACGCCGCCAGAGCTGATGGACCAGGCCATCGACGGTGTCGCCGGTATCGTCTGGACCGTCGTGGGCTATACCCCCGGCCGTTATCCGTCGACAGAAGTGTTCGAACTGCCCTTCATGATGACCAATGCCCGCGCCGCCAGCCGCGCCTATTGGGAAATGTTCGAGACGCACATGAAGGACACCGAGTTCAAAGACGTACATATTCTGGGCACTTGGGTACATGGTCCCGGCATGATCCACGCCAACCGCGAGATCAGCGTTCCCGGCGACATGCAGGGTCTGAAAATTCGCGGCGGCTCGCGTCTGATCAACGATTATCTCTCGGTCCTGGGTGCGACACCCGTCGGCATGCCGGTTCCCGCCGTGCCCGAAGGTCTGTCCAAAGGCGTGATCGACGGAACGACGATCCCGTGGGAAGTCACCAGCTCTTTGAAAGTGCCGGAACTGGTCAAGAACCACACCGAGTTCGAAGGCAAGGCGCTTTACGTGCTGACCTTCGTTCTGGCGATGAACAAGGACCGCTACGACTCGCTGCCCGATGATCTGAAACAGGTGATCGACGACAACTCCGGCCTTGAGTTTTCGGTGTTCGCCGGTGGCACACAGGCCGATTCCGATGGCCCCGCCCGCGAGGCTGCCGTGGCCATGGGCAACAACATTGTGACCGTGTCGGAAGAAGACGCGCAAGCATGGCGTGACGCGGCCCAGCCGGTTTACGACAGCTGGATCGCCGACATGGACAGCAAGGGTATCGACGGTCAGGCCCTGATCGACGAAGCCTCAATGCTGATCGAAAAATACACCGAGTAATCTGACCGGTGCGCTGCGGCGAATGAGGACATTCGCCGCAGCTTTTTTATCTCCAATCACCCCGAAAAACCGGAGTCCACATGACACGCCTGGTCACCTGGCTTGCCCGCATCGCCGCCATTCTGGGCGGTCTTGTTCTGGTTGCTCTGATCGTGCTGACGACGCTGTCGATCGTCGGTCGGTCCCTGAACAAGCTGTTTCACACCGATTGGGCGCAATCCAGCTTTGGCGGCCTGTCGAATTGGGCGATCAATGCGGGTGTGGGTGAAATCAACGGCTCTTACGAGCTGCTTGAAGCTGGCGTTGCCTTTGCCATCTTTGCATTCTTTCCGGTTTGCCAGCTCTATTCCGCCCATGCGACGGTGGATGTGTTCACCTCTGGCCTGCCGCCGCGTGCGCTTCATGCGCTGCGGGCGTTCTGGGAGGTGGTGCTGTCTGCCACCATCATATTCCTGACCTTGCGGCTGGGCGACGGGATGATGCGCTACGTCAACAACGGTGAAACCACGCTGTTCCTGCAATTTCCCGTCTGGTGGAGCTATGCCGCGAGCCTTGCCGCCGCCTGCGTAGCCTCGGTCACGGCGGTCTATTGCGCCTGCGCCCGCGTCGCCGAAGTGGCCCTGGGCCGTGCGATCATGCCCAACGACCCGATGGGGGAATAACCGACAATGCAATGGTTTCTTGATCTGCTGCCGCTGGCAGACCTCAGCCGTCTCGAGCTTGGGTTCTGGTCCTTTCCGATCCTGCTGGGTCTGATCTTTCTGCGCGCACCCATCGGCCTTGCGATGCTGCTGTGCGGTTTTGGCGGCTGGTATTTCGCGATGAACGGCAACCCCACGCCACTGCTGGCCAAGCTGAAGTCAGAGACCTATTCGACCTTTTCCAGCTATTCGCTGACCATCATTCCGATGTTCCTGCTGATGGGCCAGTTCGCCACGCTGTCGGGCATGTCTACGTCGTTGTTCAAAGCCGCCGAAAGCTTTCTGGGCCACCGGCGCGGCGGTGTCGCGATGGCTGCCGTGGGCGCCTGCGCGGGCTTCGGTGCGATCTGCGGGTCGTCGCTGGCCACCGCCGCCACCATGAGCCGCGTGGCCCTGCCGGAACTGCGCCGCTATGGCTATTCGGGCGGGTTTTCCACCGCGACACTGGCGGCCGGTGGTACGTTGGGTATCCTGATCCCGCCATCGGTCATTCTCGTACTTTACGCGATCATCACCGAACAGAACATCGCCAAGCTGTTCCTTGCCGCCTTCATCCCCGGCATTCTCGCGGCGTTGGGATATGTACTGACTATCTCGATTTATGTACGTCTCTACCCCGATTCCGCAGGCACCCGCGACCCGCAGCCGATGTCGGAACGCTGGGCGGCGCTGGGCAAGACATGGCCTGTGCTGCTGATCTTTGGCCTTGTGGTGGGTGGTATTTATGCGGGCTGGTTCACTCCGACCGAAGGCTCTGCCGTCGGGGCCGCAGGCACCGGGCTGGTGGCGCTGGTGTCGGGCAACCTGAACTGGGCCGTGTTCCGGGAATCGCTGATCGGCACAGCCAAGACCACCGCGATGATCTTTTTCATCGTGCTGGGGGCTGCGTTCTACAACGGCTTTCTCGCACTTTCGGGCGTGCCGCAATTCATGGCCGATTACGTGCTGGGACAGGGCCTCAGCCCGTGGGTCGTGCTGATCATCATCCTGTGTTTCTACCTGATCTTCGGGTGTCTGATGGACAGCCTGTCGATGATCCTGCTGACCGTGCCGATCTTTTTCCCCGTCATCTCGGCGATGGATTTCGGCATGTCTCCGGAACACGTCGCGATCTGGTTTGGTATCCTGGTCCTGATCGTGGTCGAGGTCGGGTTGATCACACCGCCCGTGGGCATGAACCTGTTCATCATCAACGCGATGGACCGCAGCACGCCGATCACCGAAACCTACAAGGCAGTGATGTTCTTTGTCGGCAGCGACATTGTCAGGGTTGCGATTCTCGTGGCGTTCCCGGCGATCACGCTGTTTTTGATCCCTTAGAGGTTGATGCCATGACCCATACCCCGATCCTTGCCCCACATGCTGTGACGCGCGAGGATCGTAGCGATGGGTCCATTCTGCTGACCGCCGACACGCCCTTGGGCGATGTGGCACGCAGCAGCGGCGTCTGGCTGGACCATTGGGCGCAGACCACGCCGGACGCGGTGTTTCTGGCCGAACGCTCTGGCGCGGGCTGGCGGAAAGAGAGCTATGCAAGCGCGCAGCAAAAGGCGCGTGCCATCGCGGGCTGGTTTCTGGGGCAGGGCATGGGGGCGGACACGCCCGTTCTGATCCTGTCGGGCAATGGCATCGACCACGCGCTGCTGACGCTGGGCGCGCATTACGTCGGCGTGCCGACGGTGCCGGTGGCCGAGCAATACACGCTGATCCCGGCAGCGCATGGGCGGCTGGATTACGTGGTGAACCTGATCAAGCCCGTGCGGGTGTTCGCCGCCGATGGGGCGACTTTCGCGGCGGGTCTGGCGCGGGCGGGCTGCCCTGCCATCGCGTCCACGCCCGCCGATACCGGTGCGACGCCCTTTGCCGAGCTGCTGGCGCATTCCGATGCGGGTGTCGATGCGGCCTTTGCCAAGGTCGGCCCCGATACCGTGGCCAAGATCCTGCTGACCTCGGGCTCCACCTCGGACCCCAAGGGCGTGCTGACCACCCAGGCAATGATGACCACCAACCAGACGCAACTGGCCCAGGGCCTGCCATTCCTGCGCCAGCGCCCGCCGGTGATCGTGGACTGGCTGCCGTGGAACCACGTCTTTGGCGGGTCGCACAATTTCAACATGGTGCTGTCGGGCGGCGGCAGTCTGTATATCGACGATGGCAAGCCGTTGCCCGCCCTGTTTGGTCGCACGCTGGAAAACCTTGCGATGGTGCCCGGCACCGTCAGTTTCAACGTGCCCGTGGGCTTTGCCCAGCTGCTGACCGCGCTGCGCAACGCTGCCGCCTTGCGCGAAATCTATTTCCGCGATCTCGACATGATCTTTTATGCGGGCGCTTCACTGCCGCAGGAAACCTGGGTGGGTCTGGAAGAGCTGGCGGCGCAGACCGGACGGCGGGTGCCACTGATAACCTCGTCCTGGGGGCTGACGGAAACCGCACCTGCCGCGCTGTTGCAGCAGGTTCCGACCAAGGGCGCAGGCATCATCGGCGTGCCCTTGCCCGGTGTCACGGTCAAGCTGGTGCCCGACGCCGACATGCGCTGCGATGTGCGGGTCAGCGGGCCGTCGATCATGCGCAGCTATCTGAACAACCCCACCAAAACTGCCGAGGCCTTTGACGAGGAGGGATTCTTTATCACCGGCGACGCGATGCGCTTTGTCGATGCCGGTGCGCCGAACCTCGGGTTGCGGTTCGACGGGCGGATTTCCGAGGATTTCAAGCTGATGACCGGCACATGGGTGCAGGCGGCAAACCTGCGGCTGGAGATGCTGGGCCTGCTGGCGCCTTATGTCGCCGATATCATCGTGACGGGGCAGGGACGCGACCAGATCGGTGTGCTGATCCTGCCGAACCGTGCCGCGATAGACAAGGCGGGGATGGCATTGGACACCGACGACGGTGCCTGCATCTGCACCACACTGGCGGACATTTTGCGCGACCGGTTGCGTGACAAGGCGGCCAAGGCCACAGGCTCTGCCACCCGCGTCACCCGCGCGCTGATTCTGTCCGAGCCGCCCGACATGGGCGAGGGCGAGGTCACGGCCAAGGGCAACATCAACTTCGCCAAGCTGCTGGCCCGCCGTTCGGCACTGGTGGACCGGCTTTATGATGATGCGGATTTGGCGACCATTGCTATTTAGTGTGCGCCAGTACCGGAGCGGAACAAAGGGCGGGTGCCGGGTGTGCAAGTATCCTACGAACTCATCGGCTCAAGTCGGAGCTGGGCGGCGAAACTAGTGCCAAGTGGTCAACTCTCAACCCCATTATTGCACTAAGTTGCGTAAATAGAGCGCTCCTGTTGCGATCCCCTGAAATAGGCGCACGATAGCGCATATTGCCGATGTCTTTGGGAGGAGCGTCAATGGGTAGCTTAGCCAGCGCGAATGCAGCCAGCTATTTCGTGGATCGTCATGTCGAAGAGGGGCGCGGCGGCAAGGTTGCCTTTCGTGAATTTGGCAGTGGGCGCAGCCTGACCTACGGGGCTTTGGCGGAGACTTCGGGGCGCGTTGCGGCAGCCTTTGCGCAGCACGGTATCGTGCCCGAACAGCGTGTTGCGATGCTGGTGCTGGACACCATCGAATTTCCGCAGATTTTCTGGGGCGCGATCAAGGCCGGGGTCATTCCGATCCCGCTGAACACGCTGCTGGCGACGTCGGTCTACGACGTGATCCTGCGCGACAGCCGTGCCACCACCCTGTTCGTGTCCGAGATGCTCTATGACACGGTCGCCCCCGTGCTGTCGGACAATCCGTACATCAGACAGATCATCCTGATCGGTGACACAGCGCAGGCCGACACGATCACCTACCGGACGTTTCTCGAAAGCGCTGCGGCCCCTGTCGTGGCTTTTGATGCCTGCCCCGACGAGGTGGCCTTCTGGCTCTACTCATCCGGTTCGACCGGTCAGCCCAAGGGTGTGCATCACATTCATTCCAGCCTGAAAGCCACCGCCGACACCTATGGCGCGCAGGTGTTGGGCACGCGCGAGGACGATGTGGTCTATTCGGCAGCCAAGTTCTTCTTCGCCTATGGCCTTGGCAACGCGATGACATTCCCGATGGCCGTCGGCGCGACGACGGTTCTGTTCGCGGGTCGCCCTACCCCGGACGTGGTCACCGACATTCTGAAAACCGAGCAACCGACCGTCTTTTGTGGCGTGCCGACGCTGTATGCGGCGATGGTGGCCTTTATGGACAAGAACGGCGCCGCAAACGCACCGCTGCGCAGTTGCATTTCCGCAGGCGAGGCGCTGCCCGAAGATGTGGGCACGCGTTGGGAAAAACACACCGGGGTCGAGATACTCGACGGGGTCGGCTCGACCGAGATGTTGCACATTTTCCTCAGCAACCGCCCCGGCGACGTGGTCTACGGCACCTCTGGCGTACCGGTGCCGGGATATTCCGTCCGGCTGGTCAACGAGGCGGGCGAAGAGGTGGCGGTGGGCGAGGTCGGCGAGCTTTTGGTGCAGGGCGAAAGTGCTGCAGGCGGCTACTGGAACCAGCGCGAGAAATCGCGCACCACCTTCGAGGGCGTCTGGACCCGCACGGGCGACAAATACGAATGCCGCGCCGACGGGCGGTTTGTCTACTGCGGACGCACCGACGATATGTTCAAGGTCTCGGGCATCTGGGTCAGCCCCTTCGAGGTCGAAAGCGCCCTGATCAGCCACCCGCATGTTCTGGAAGCCGCCGTTGTCGCCGCGCGCGATGCCGACGGGCTGGAAAAGCCCAAGGCCTATGTGGTGCTGAACACGGGCGTGTCGCCCGACGGGATCGAGGCGGCCCTGAAAGAGCATGTGAAAACGAAGATCGGCAAATGGAAATATCCGCGCTGGATCGCCTGTGTCGATGAATTGCCCAAGACGGCAACCGGCAAGATCCAGCGTTTTAAACTGCGAGAGGATGCATGATGGACTGGACCAACGGATTTATCGAGATCGACGGGGCGTCACTGGAGTACGCCTGTTTCGGTCCCGCTCCGGGTGATGCGCCGACACTGGTGATGCTGCACGAGGGGCTGGGCAGCGTGGCACAGTGGCGCGATCTGCCGCAGCAACTGGCGGACCGGACAGGCTTTGGCGTGCTGGCCTATTCGCGGGCGGGTTATGGCCAGTCCAGCGCCGCGGACCTGCCGCGCCCGCTGGATTACCAGACGCGCGAGGCCGTCGACGTGCTGGGCCCGCTGCTGGATGCGGCGGGGGTGCAGGATTGCGTGCTGCTGGGCCATTCCGACGGGGCGACGATTGCCGCGATCTATGCGGGCAGCGTCAGCGACATGCGGGTGCGCGGGCTGGTTCTGATCGCGCCGCATTTCTTCACCGAACCGGGTGGCCTTGCGGCGATTGCCGCGAGCAAGGCGACCTACCAGTCCGGCGATCTGAAAGCGAAGCTGGCGAAATATCACGCCCGCCCGGACAATGCCTATTACGGCTGGCACGACGTCTGGACACATCCCGATTATGCGGCGTGGAACGTCGCGGACAGCATCGACCATTGGCGTATTCCGGTGCTGGCCGTGCAGGGCACCGACGATCCCTATGGCACGATGGCGCAGATCGACGAGATCGACAGCCGCATCTATTCACCGCTGGAAACGCTGATCCTCGACGGTGTCGGCCATGCGCCGCACCGCGAAGCCGCTGAAAAGACGGTGGCAGGGATCGTCGAATTCTGCGCGCGGTTGAAACGCATGGAAGATGCCGAGGTCGGGATTGCCTGAGCTGCCCGGCGGCACGCCTGCGCCCGCGCATGCCTATGTGCCCGGCCAGACGGCCCGCCACCCCGAGGGCTGGTTCGATCCGCTGAAAGACGTGGGGGCCGACCCGCTCGACAGCTCGGCGATGCGCGCCGGGCTGGATTATCTGCGCGCCGGATACTTTTGGGAATGCCACGAGGTGCTTGAGGCCGTCTGGCTGGCGCTGCCCGATCCGTCAGCCGAGCGGCACATGGTGCAGGCGGTGATCCAACTGGCCAATGCGCGGCTGAAGCTGGCAATGGGACGGCCAAAGGCGACGCTGCGATTGTGCAAGATCGTGCAGGACCATCTGATCGCAGGCAGCACCAGCCGTCCGATTCCCGGCGCCGCACCGCCTGAACTGCTGGAGTGGGCTGAAAATGCCGCCGATCTGGCAAGGCAGGCGTTAAATGGTGAACTATAGTGCCATTATATGGCAGTGCCCTGCCTTCCTATTGGCCGAAGCGGCCTGACTTTGTAACTATACTACACAACAAGCCAGTGCAGCCTGTCTGCACCCCGCCAAGAGGACACAGATACCGTGACCAAGATAATCGACTTCCGCACCGACCCCGACACTTACCGTCATTGGCGCGTCGAATATGACGGCGCGGTCGCCAACCTGTTCATGGATGTGGACGAGGACGCAGGGCTGTTCGACGGCTATCAGCTGAAACTGAACAGCTACGATCTGGGCGTCGATATCGAACTGGCCGACGTGGTGCAGCGGATGCGATTTGAACATCCGCAGGTCAAGGTGGTGGTGATGCAATCGGGCAAGGACAAGGTGTTCTGCGCCGGGGCCAACATCCGCATGCTGGGCGGGGCGCAGCACAGTCACAAGGTGAACTTCTGCAAGTTCACCAACGAGACGCGCAACACCTTCGAGGCCGCCGAGGCCGACAGCGGCCAGAAGTACATCGCCGCCGTCAAAGGCGCATGCGCGGGCGGCGGCTATGAGCTGGCGCTGGCGTGCAACCACATCATGCTGACCGACGACAGCACGTCATCCGTGTCGCTGCCCGAGGTGCCCTTGCTGGCGGTTCTGCCGGGCACCGGCGGGCTGACCCGCGTGACTGACAAACGCAAGGTGCGCCGCGACCGCGCCGACATCTTCTGTTCGACCGAAGAGGGCGTGCGCGGCAAGCGGGCGCAGGAATGGCGGCTGGTGGACGAAGTCATCGCCAACTCGAAATTCGACGAGACCGTGCAGACCCGCGCCCGCGAGTTTGCCGACAGTTCTTCCAAGGCGGACGTGACGCAGGGCATTACCCTGAACCCCATCGACCGCACCATCGCGGAAGACGGCAGCGTGTCCTATGAACTGGTCGAGGTGGCGCTGGACCGTGCCGCGCGCCGTGCGACGATCACCATCAAGGGCCCCGAAGAGGCGGCCCCCGCCGACATGGATGCCTTCACCGCGCAGGGCGATTCCGCCTATCTGCTGCGTCTGGCGCGCCAGTTGGACGACGCCATCCTGCACCTGCGTCTCAATGAGATGGCAGCGGGCCTGCTGGTGTTCCGCACCCAGGGCGACCCCGAAAGCTTTGCCGCGCATGAGGCGCTGCTGATGGACAATGCCGATCACTGGCTGGCAAACGAGGTGCTGAAATACTGGAAACGCATCCTGAAACGCATCGACGTGACCTCGCGCAGCATGGCGGCGCTGGTCGAGCACGGATCGTGCTTTACCGGTATTTTGGCCGAAATCCTGTTCTCGGTGGATCGCACCTACATGATGGAAGACGCCTTTGACGGCGACAACCGCCCGATGGCTGTGATCACGCTGACCGGCGCGAATTTCGGCCCGATGCCGATGTCGAATGATCTGACACGTCTGGAAACCCGTTTCCTGGGCGAACCCGAGGCGGTGGACAAAGCCAGGGCCGCGATGGGCGCGCAGCTTGAAGCTGAAGAGGCCGAAGAGTTGGGCCTTGTCACCATGATCCTTGATGACATCGACTGGGAAGACGAGATCCGCATCTTCATGGAAGAGCGCGCCAGCTTTTCACCCGATGCGATGACGGGCATGGAAGCCAACCTGCGCTTTCCCGGACCCGAGACGATGGAAACCCGCATCTTTGGCCGACTGACCGCTTGGCAGAACTGGATTTTCAACCGCCCCAACGCGGTTGGCACAGATGGCGCGCTGCAACGCTATGGCACGGGCAAGCGCGGCGATTACAACATGGAACGCGTGTAACTGAACCTTTGGTGCGCCAATCGCGTGCCACCTTGAAAAATCGCTGGTGCCGGGATGTGCACCGACAGGGAGAACGAAGATGATGGACCTGATCAACGTAAGCTACGACACCCAGATCCCCAACAACGTGGGACTGAGCGAAGACAAGAAGGTGCTGAAAGCGCTGGAGAAATGGCACCCCGGTTACATCAACTGGTGGAACGACCTGATCCCGCAGAACTTTCAGGAATCGATGGTCTACCTGCGCACCGCCGTCAGCGTGGACCCCAAGGGCTGGGCCAAGTTCGATTACGTGAAGATGCCCGAATACCGCTGGGGTGTCTTGCTGGCCCCCGAGGTCGAGGGCCGCACCATTCCGATGGGCGAACATTACGGCGAACCCGCATGGCAAGAGGTGCCGGGCGAATACCGCAACATGCTGAAACGTCTGATCGTGATTCAGGGCGACACCGAGCCGGGATCGGTTGAACAGCAGCGGTTTCTTGGCCTGACGGCACCCTCGCTTTACGACATGCGCAACCTGTTTCAGGTGAACGTCGAAGAGGGCCGCCACCTGTGGGCGATGGTCTATCTGCTGCAGAAATACTTTGGCCGCGATGGCCGTGAAGAGGCCGACGACCTGCTTGTCCGCTCCTCGGGGTCGGACGAAGCGCCGCGGATGCTGGGGGCCTTTAACGAGGAAACGCCCGATTGGCTGTCGTTCTTCATGTTCACCTATTTCACCGACCGTGACGGCAAGATGCAGCTGGAGAGCCTGGCGCAATCGGGCTTTGACCCGCTGTCGCGCACTTGCCGGTTCATGCTGACCGAAGAGGCGCACCACATGTTCGTGGGCGAAACCGGCGTGGGCCGCACCATTCAGGCCACGCTCGAGGCGATGGCGAAGCACGGCATCACCGACCCCTACGACGTGGGCAAGATCCGCGATCTTGGTGTCATCGACCTGCCGACGATCCAGAAAAAGCTGAACCTGCACTATACGCTGTCGCTGGACCTGTTCGGTCAGGAGGTGTCGACCAATGCCGCCAACGCCTTCAACTACGGCATCAAGGGCCGCTATATGGAGCAGCGCATCGACGACGATCACAAGCTGCAAAACGACACCTACGCGGTGACTTCGATCAAGGACGGCAAGATCGTGACCGAAGACGTGCCTGCGCTGACCGCGATCAACATGCGTCTGCGCGATGACTATGTGCGCGATGCTGCCGGTGGTGTGGGCCGCTGGAACAAACAGATCGCCAAGGCGGGCGTCGACTTTGAGCTGAAGCTGCCGCACGAAGGCTTCCACCGTCAGATCGGCGTGTTCTCGGCCGTGGCTGTGGACCCCGATGGCAATATCATCTCGTCGGACGAGTGGTCCAAGCGTCAGGCCGAATGGCTGCCGACCAAGGCCGATGGCGATTATATCCAGTCGCTGATGAAGCCTTGCTTCGAGCCCGGCCAATATGCCTCATGGATCGCGGCGCCCAAGGTCGGTATCGACAATAAACCGGGCGATTTCGAATACGTCAAACTGCACATGGCCTGATGATCCCGGCCCGAGGCGGGGATGATCCTGCCTTGGGCGCACTTCGCTGCCTTTCCCCTCCCGCACAGGAGACGACCCATGCAAACCAAACGCATCGTGGCCCACGCGCCGCACACCCACGCGCTGGCCGCTGATCTGGCCGCGCTCCACGGGCCCTGCATCGGCTGCAAAGGCTGCGAAGGGCTGTGTCAGGCGCTGATCGACGCCATGCTGGTGCCCGACATTATTCTGAACGGCCGTACGCCATGAACAAACCGCTGAAACAGCATCTGATTGATCCCGAAATCTGCATCCGCTGCTACACCTGCGAGATGACCTGCCCCGTCGGTGCAATCGAGCATGACGACAACAATGTCGTGGTGGATGTCGACAAGTGCAACTTTTGCATGGATTGCATTCCGGTCTGCCCGACGGGGTCGATCGACGAATGGCGCGTGGTGGACACGCCCTATACGCTGGAACAGCAATACGAATTTGAAGAACTGCCCGACCAGCAAGAGATCGAGACTGCCGCCCCGTCAGAAGAAGGTGACAGTCTGGACGACGCCGTGGCGGCCCTGCTGGCCGAGGCGCATCAGGGTGCGGGCGGCAAGGCCCGCGCACCTGTCAGTGCGGCCAAGGCTGCGATCAACATGTACAACCTGGGCAAGCCGGCAAAGATGACGGTGCAGGGCAACTACCGTCTGACCGACGATCCCGACCATGACGTGCGCCACATCATCCTTGATCCCGGCGCGCTGCCGTTTCCGGTGCTCGAAGGGCAGTCGGTCGGCATTATCCCCCCCGGCACCGATGCGGACGGCAAGGCGCATCTGCCGCGTCTCTACTCGGTCTCCAGCCCGCGTGACGGCGAACGTGCGGGCTATCACAACATCTCGCTCACGGTGAAACGTGAAGACAAGGGGATGGCCTCGAACTATCTGTGCGATCTGGCGCAGGGCGATACCGTCAACGTCACCGGTCCCTTCGGGGCCACGTTCCTGATGCCCAACGACAGCAAGGCGCGCCTGCTGATGGTCTGCACCGGCACCGGCTCTGCCCCGATGCGGGCGTTTACGATGCAGCGGCAACGCAGCAATGCGTCGGCGCAGATGACCATGTTCTTTGGTGCGCGCACGCCCGATGCGCTGCCCTATTTCGGCCCGCTGAAGAAAGTGCCCGAGGCGCAGATGAAGCAGCATCTGGTTTTCTCGCGCACCGGCGACAAGGAATATGTGCAAGACCGTATGGTCGCCGAGGAAGAGGCAGTCGCCGATTTGCTGGCCGACGAAAATACGTATATCTACATTTGTGGGCTGAAGGGGATGGAGGAAGGTGTGGAACGCGCGCTGACCTCGATTGCCGAAAGTATCGGCCAGCAATGGACCGCTTTGCGCGACGTGATGCGCGAAGAGGGTCGTTATCATGTGGAAACCTACTGACGTGCCAGACCAGACACCGCCCTTTGTTCATGAAATCCGAGTGACATGGGGCGATTGCGACCCTGCGCGCATTGCCTATACGGGCCGTCTGCCGGTGTTCGCGCTGGACGCGATCAACGCCTGGTGGGAGGCGCATCTGGACGGTGACGGCTGGTTTCAGCTGGAACTGGACCGCAATGTCGGCACGCCGTTCGTGAACCTGGCCATGGATTTTCGCAGCCCCATCACCCCGCGCCATCGGCTGATCTGCACGGTCTGGCCGCAGCGGCTGGGCGAGAAATCCATCACCTTCCGCGTCGACGGGCACCAGAACGATGTGCTGTGTTTCGAGGGCACCTTTACCTGCGTCTTTACCGTGGCCGACGTGTTCAAAAGCCAGCCTGCACCGCCCGACATACGTGCGGTGGTCGAACCGCTGATCCGGCCCTGATGCGCCATGACTGACCAATCCAACACACCCACCGACCACCCGCTGATCCAGCGGCTGGCTGCGCGCGTGCGCGAGGCCCGCAAGGCGCAGAAACTGCCGCGTCGTGCGCTGTCGGACCGCTCGGGCGTGTCGCCGCGCTATCTGGCGCAACTGGAATCGGGTCAGGGCAATATCTCGATCCTGCTGCTGGCGCGCGTGGCCGAGGCGCTGGGCGTGTCGGTGTCGTCGCTTCTGACCGACGACGCTCCGCTCAGTGACGATACCTTGCGCGTGGCGCATCTGTTTCAATCCGCTGGCCCCGATGTGCAGGGCCGCGTCCGGGCGATGCTGGCGCCACACACCTCTGGTGGCGCGCGGGCACAGCGCATCTGTCTGGTGGGCTTGCGCGGTGCCGGTAAATCGACACTGGGCAAGGCGGCTGCGGCGGCGCTGGGTATCCGGTTTCTTGAGTTGAACAAGCTGATCGAGGAACAGGCGGGTATGCCGGTGTCCGAGGTCATCGCGCTTTATGGGCAGGATGGCTACCGCGATCTGGAACAGCAGGTCTTGGACAGTGTGATCGCGGGCGAAAGCCGTCTGATACTGGCTGTGGGTGGCGGTATCGTGGCCGAGAAACACACCTTTGGCACGTTGCTCGACCGGTTCCACACCGTCTGGGTGCGCACCAGCCCCGCCGAGCACATGGCCCGTGTCCGTGCGCAAGGCGATCTGCGCCCGATGAAGGACAACCCCGCAGCGATGGACCAGCTCAAGGCGCTGCTGACCGCCCGCACACCGGAATACGAACGCGCACAGGCGCAGGTCGATACCGCGAACCGTCCGGTGCAATCGTCGGTGAACGACCTGCTGACGGTGATCGCCAAGCACCGCTTTGTCGAAAGCATCTCTCATTGACCGAAAGCGAGGTCGCGGCGGCCTTGCAGGACAGCTTCTGGCTGGCGGCGGATCACCTGCTGATGTTCCACACCAACCCGTGGGAGCTGGACGAGGCGCTTGAGGCTGTGGGCTACGACATGGGCCCCTGCGAGGCGATGGACATGCTGGGCCTCGATGTGGTGCTGGCACGGCGGTCCGGTAATGCCTCTCCCATCCTGCCGCGTATGGTCGCCGAAGGGCGCATGGGCAAGAAGGGCGGCGTTGGCCACTACCGCTATCCCGGTGGTGGCGGTGCGGTGATCGACCCGCTGATCGAGGATCTGATCCTGGAAGAAGCATGGTTTGCCAAGGTCACCCGCAGCGATCTGTCCGACGCCGAATTGGTGGCGCGGATGCAGGCGGCGCAAGCGAAAGCCGTGGCGCAACTGCTGGATCAGGGCGTGGATCACGCCACCGTCGCCACAGCTTGCCAGACCGCGCTGCACGCTCCGCGCCAGTCTTGACCACGCAAAAAGGGGCGGCAGACGCAGCCCCCTTTGGTTGGCTTACCGATGACGTCAGCTCCAGGCCATCTCGGCGGGACGGTATTCGAACGAGATGTGGTGGTTCGCGCCCACAAGACCCTCGCGGGTAAAGTTATACAAAGAGCGCCAGTAGGGCTGGATGGTCACGCCATCATCCTGCAGCATCTTTTGACCGATTTCCATCAACGCGCGACGCGCGTCCAGATTGGCGGTGGCCAATGCTTTGGTCAGGTTTTCGTCGAAATCCGGGTTGGAATAGCCAAACTCGTTCCATGCCTCGCCCGACCGGTAGGCCAGCGCCCAGATTTGCACGCCCAAGGGGCGGTGGTTCCAGTTGGTCGACGAGAACGGGAATTTCGTCCAGTCGTTCCAGAAGGTCGAACCGGGCAGGATCGTCCGCTTGACCTTGATCCCTGCGTCCCGCAGCTGGGCGGCGACCGCATCGGTGGTGTCCTTGCGCCACGCATCGTCGATTGAAATCAGCTCGTGTTCGAAATCGGCCATCCCGGCCTCTTCCATCAGCGCCTTGGCGGCGGCGGGGTCCACGACACGCGGCGGCAGCTTGAAATACTCGGGGTGCATCGGTCCGACGTGGTGGTTTTCGGCGGCAATACCGCGCCCGGCATAGCCCAGTTCCAGCAGTACATCGTTGTCGACGGCCATCGCGATCGCCTGACGCACGCGCTTGTCGGCGTAGGGCTTCATGCCATCGACTTCGGCCAGTTGGTTGGGCCGGATCACGATGGTCGCAGCCGTCACGATCTCGTTTTGCACCCAGCCGTCCAGTGTCGCCATGATGTCGATGAATTCGCTTTCGATGGAATACATCGCGTCCACCTCGTCGGCTTCGGCGGCGGCCACCCAGGCGGAAGGGTCGGTGCCGTAGTCGATATAGGTCAGCTTGTCGATATAGGCGCCGTTGCCCTCGTTCCACCATGTGTGGTTTGTGTTGCGTTCCAGAACGGCGCGCACGCCGACTACCAGTTCGGTGGGCAGATAGGGGCCGGTGCCGATGGGGTTTTCGACCATCGTGTCGGCATTGAACCCTGCGGGAACGATGGCGGCGGGATAGTCCGCCATGCCGGGGATGATCGAAATATCGGGTGTAGGCAGGTTCAGTCTGACGGTGTGGTCGTCGACAATCTCGATGGCACCTTCCAGTGCGCGGCCGGTTTCCTCGTCGATAATGGTGGCGAACCGGCCAGCCATCGAATTGCCCTCGACGTCTTTTTCACACCAGCCTTCGATGTTGCGCGCAACGTCGGCTGCGGTGAACGGTGTGCCGTCGTTCCATGTCACGCCCTTGCGCACGTTCAGTGTGTATTCCGTGGCGTTGTCGTTCACGTCCCAGCTTTCCAGCAGCTGCGGTTGGAAGGTGCCGTCGTTTTCATAGGTCACCAGATATTCCAGCCAGCCGCGCGAAAAGTTGGCGATCTGCGACCAGTCGAACGTGCGCGGGTCTTTCATCGCGCGCACTTCCATCTGAAAGCGGACTTCGCCGCCCATCTGGTGCCCTGCCGCCTGCGCCGGAGCAGCCATGCCCAGCATCCCGTAAGCGGTTGCTGCCGTCGCACCAAAGGCGCTGGCAAGGGCCAGAAACTCGCGGCGATCCACGGCATTGGGGCCGATCTTGTCGGCTTGGTCCACGAGTGTTGATGGCAGGGGTTTACCCGTGCGTGAAAAAAACGTCATCTTCTTCCTCTTTGTTGGCACCTGTCGCGATGTTAACAGTCTGGATCACGTTCCGACCACCGAGGTCATCCCATCAACCCACCTGATCAGAGCGCTGAACTACCATTAGCCTATATTTCCAACAGATTTTTGTTATTGAGCGTCATCAGGGGAGGTAAAAGCGGCCAAAGGGGACGACGCCTTGCGTCATCGTGCGGTTGACCACGCAACAGCCCGCCGCGCGCTTTGAGATGCGCACGGATTTCCGGTTGTCCAGCTGGGTTGCGGTCTCTAGGCCGCAGGCGTTGGCGTGCGGGCCACTTGCAACAGGGCCATGATGCGGTCGGCGTCGCCGACTTCGTTGATCAGCATCAGCACAAGGCGGGCGTTCAGCGCGTGGCTTTCGATCTCTGTCAGGCCTTCGTGCGCCTGCATCAGCGCGGTGTAGATGCTGTCGCCCTGTGGGCCGAGATTGTCTTCGAGGATCATTGCGTCTGTCCTTTGGCGCGGGCCAGTGCGGTGGCGATCTGGTCTGTATCGGGCGTCTCGAAATGGGCGCAGATGTGGCCATCGGGACGGATCAGAAAGCAGCCATTGCCATAGCGGCGCGCCAGTTCAGGACCGGGTTCGGTGATGTGCAGTTGGCGCAGGCCAAGGGTCGCGGGCGCAGCTTCGTTGCCGATGATCAGCAGCGTAAATGCCCCTTGGGCCTCTTCGATCAGCCAGCCGTCACCCAAGGGCGCGTCGATCAGCGATTGGCCGACAAGGGGATGATCACCGCTTTGCAATGGCAGCCCGTGCAGCGAACAGGGCTGCGACAGGCGGCCCGAATTGATCAGCTTGCGGGCAAAGGGATGGGTTTCGGCAAGGTTCAGAACCTCGTTGCGAAACAGGGCTTCGATGGGGGATTTGGGCGTCATGAAGTTGGTGGCACGCGACGAGTTCAAAATGTTCTCGGCAGAGCCGTGGGTGCGTTCGGTGTTGTAGCTGTCCAACAGAGTATCAGGCGCTTCGCCCGACAGGACGGCGGCCAGTTTCCAGCCCAGATTGTCCACGTCCTGAATGCCGCCATTGCCGCCCCGCGCGCCAAAGGGCGACACCACGTGGGCGCTGTCGCCGACGAACAGCACGCGGTTGTGCATGAAATTCTCAAGCTTGGCGCAGCGGAATTTGTAAACGCTCATCCAGTCCAGACGGAACGGCGTATCGCCGACGATGGCCTTGATCCGGGGGATCACCTTTGCCTCGGTCGCCTCGGTCTTGGGGTCGGTTTCGGGGCCCAGTTGCAGGTCGATCCGGTAGATGTTGTCGGGCTGCTTGTGCAACAGCGCCGACTGGCCGGGGTGGAAGGGCGGCGCGAACCAGAACCAGCGCTCGGGGCTGTCGGTCTCGAACGGGCTTTTCTCCATTTCGACATCGACGATCAGGAAGTGTTCCTCAAAGGTCTGGCCCTCGAACGGCAGATCCATCCGCTTGCGCGTCGGCGACGTGGCCCCTTCGGCGGCGATGTAGTAATCCGCCTCGAGCTGATAGGCACCGTCGGGGGTTTCGATGTCGATCACCACATGATCGCCTTTGTCGGTGTGCCCCGTGACCTTGTTGAGAAACCGCAGGTCGATCAGATCGGGCAATTCCTGCGCGCGTTCCACAAGATACTGTTCGACGTAATATTGCTGAAGGTTGATGAAAGCGGGGTACTTGTGGCCCTCTTCGGGCAGCAGATCAAAGTTGTAGACGGCCTTTGAGCCATGAAACAGACGGCCCACTTTCCACGTCACGCCCTTGTCCAGCATCCGCGCGCCCACGCCCAGACGGTCAAAGATTTCCAGCGTCCGCTTGGCCCAGCAGATCGCGCGCGAGCCGACCGAGACGACGTTGTTGTCGTCCAGCACCACCGAAGCCACGCCATGCTGCGCAAGGTCAATCGCCATCGCCAGACCAATCGGGCCTGCGCCCACGATCACCGCGGGGTGGCGCGGTTCGGGCGCACTCAGACCCGGAGGGGCCGCGTAGGGAAAGGGGGCGTAATCATAGGCCATGGATAGCGTCCTTTGGAGGGGGCGGATCGGGGCGCCTGCGAAGCGCCCCGGGGTCGTCATGATTGCAGGTCTTCCCACATTTCGACGTCGCGTTTGTCGGTCCAGATGCGCGGATGCGAAATGCCGCGTGCCTCGTCATAAGCACGCGCGACGTTGAAGGGCAGGCAATGCTCGTAGATCGCGTAATCGGCAAACTTGGGATCGCAGGCTTCGCGCACGGCGTTCCACGCGTCCTTGAGCGACCCCCCGCGCGCAGCCACACGGGCGGCTGCGGCGTAGGTGCTGTCGACGAAATCACGGGTGTTCTCGATGGCGGCGTTCACCATCTCCTGACCCACAAGCGCGTCACCACGACCCGGTGCGATGGCATCGACGTCATAAGCCTTGATCCGGTCCAGCGTGTTGCCCCAGTCGCCGAAATATCCGTCGCCGCAATAGCAGGCCGAGTGGTATTCGACGATGTCGCCAGTGAACATGACGTTCTGGTCGGGCACATGGGCTACGACGTCACCGGCGGTGTGGGCGCGGCCCAGATGCATCAGGTCGACGCGGCGGTTGCCCAGATAGACGGTCATCTTGTCGTTGAACGTGGTGGTGGGCCAGGTCAGGCCGGGGATGCTCTCGTGGCCTTCGAACAGACGCGGGAAGCGTTGGAATTCGCTGTCCCAATCCTCTTGGCCGCGTTCCGCGACCATGCCG
>JAGXHE010000070.1 GCA_024636445.1 Sulfitobacter sp. | reverse complement strand
GCGGGCAAATCGCGGGTCAGTTCAGGGTCCAGCAGGGCCACATCGGGGATGATCAGCGGGCTGACCACGCCCATCTTTTCCGAAGCACCCGTGGTCACGATGCTGATTGGCGTCACTTCCGATCCGGTGCCCGAGGTCGTCGGCACCGCGATCAGCGGCAGGCGCGGCCCGCGTGCCATGCCAACGCCGTAGCAATCGGCCAGTGTCTCACCCGAACAGGCCAGAAGCGCTGCCAGCTTGGCCACGTCGATGGATGAGCCACCGCCCAGACCGATGACGCCGTCCATGCCCTTGGCGGCGGCGACAGCTTCCAGGATCACCGCCTCGGGCGGGTCGGCTTTGACGTCGGCGAACACCGTCACCGTCACGCCTGCCGCTTCGAGAGAGGCCAGCGCGCGGTCGACGATGCCGGTGGCCATCATGCCCGGATCGGTGACCAGAAGAACGCTTTCGCCACAGGTGGCGCGGGCCATGTCCCCCAGCTGGTCCAGCAGGCCGTCACCCATGCGGATGCTGGGCGTGGTGTTGAAGGTGAATGGTGTCATCGGATTATCCTGCGTCTGTCAGCAGGTCGTCGAACAGAGCCTGCTGTTGTTTCATCTTGGCGCCCATCGCGCGGGTCAGATCGTCGGGGCGCAGCATGCCTGCGTTCCAGGTGGCAATCTGGTCCAGCCCGTCGGCGACGGAATGGTCGCGCGCATAGGTCACCGCCTGCTTGATGCCCGCAATAGCGAGCGGCGAACGCGCAGCGATGGTCTGCGCCATCTCCAGTGCGGCGGCGATCACCGCGTCGCGGTCGGCGTGGATGGCATTGACGATGCCCCAGCCCCTGGCCTCGTCCGCCGAGAACCGCCGCCCGGTATAGGCCAGTTCGCGCACCACTCCGGGGGCCATCAGTTTCGGCATGCGTTGCAGCGTGCCCACGTCGGCGGCCATGCCGATGTTGATCTCTTCGATGCCGAAGGACGTGTCGGCGGTGCACAACCGGATGTCGCAGGCAGTGATCAGGTCGATGCCGCCGCCCAGACAGGCTCCGTGGATCGCAGCGATCACCGGCACGCGCATGTCTTCGAGCGCACTCAGCGACGCTTGCAACTTCAGCACGAGTTTGCGCATCGCATAGGCGGCGCGTCCCGGCTCTTGTCCTGTCAGCTCCATGATGCCCTGAAACGCCGCCAGATCCATACCGGCGGTAAAGTGCTTGCCCCGCCCAGAGAGCACCACGCAGCGCACGCCCGCATCGGTGTCCAGCGCGGCGGCAATGCGCGGCAAGTCCTCCCAGAAAGCGGGCGTCATGCTGTTGGCCTTGGCCGCGTTGTCCATTTCGATATGGGCTACGCCATCCGCCACCGAGACCGCGAAAAAGGTCGAATTAAGGGAATTTTTCATGCAACGGCTCCTCCTGCCAGCAGCGACATCGTGCCTTGATCGGGGCGGCAGTGTCCAGACGGGCAATGGCCCTGCGAACGCCTGTGACGCTGCGGTACACGGTGTTTCAAGGCCCCCAAAGACGATCAATTCCCCGCTTGCCCTTGCCCTGCGCCTCCGCAACTGATTAATTTTGCGTTAACAAACGAGCTTTACGCGCGGCAACGTCCGATAGCCGTGCACCCTCAAAGGACAGCAAACATGGACGACAGCAAGATCCGCAACATGGAGCAATTTGCCCGCGTAAGTGGTATTTCGCGCCCGACATTGTCGAAATATTTCAACGATGCCAGCAGCGTCCGTCCCAAAACCCGTGCACGTATCGAAGAGGCGCTGGAGCAAAACGACTACCGCCCCAACATGTTCGCGGTGAACCAGAACCGCCGTCTGACCAAGAATATCGGTATCGTCGTGCCCTATCTGTCCGATCCGTTTTTTGCCGAGATTGCGCGCAATCTCGAACAACGGTGTATCGATGCAGGCTTTTGGCCGACACTGTTCAGCGCCCACGGCGACAGCGCGCTTGAGATCGAAATTCTCGACAGCCTGCGCTCGCTCAAACCGGCTGGGGTGTTGTTGGCCCCGCTGGGCCGCGCATCTGACCGCGCGGCGATCGAGAAGTTCTGCGACGATGTGCCGACGATACTGTTCGACAGCAACATCGAGGGCGTGGGCGAAGCCTTTATCGGGTCGGACAACGGTCAGATCGTCGGGCTGAGCGTCGAGTACCTGTGCCGCACCGGTGAACCACCATGCTTTTTCGAAATGCCGCCCGTGAACCCGAACGCCAAAAAGCGGCGCAACGGATATATCCAAGCGATGGAGGCGCATGGACTGGAACCCCAGGTGATCCGCGTCGAGGGCAAAGGCTGGGGCTTTGAAGAAGTCGGCTATCGCGGGGGTCTGGATGTGATCGACAAGGGGCTTCTGACATCCGACACCGTATTGTGCAGCAACGACCGTCTGGCCATGGGGTTTCTGTCTGCGTGCTATGAACGCGGCTTGCGGGTGGGACACGAAAAGGACTGCGTCTTGCGCGTGGCTGGCCATGACGACCATCCATTTTCGCGATTCGGTTGTCCGCCGCTGACGACGATCGCGCAGGATTACGAAAAAATATCCGAATGCAGCGTCGAAGCCTTGTTCAATCTGATCGAAGGCGGACGCAGCAACGGCCCCAGAATAGAAAGCCTTTTTAAAGGAAAACTGGTCATGCGCGCCTCGGCGTGACGGGTTTTTACCATACTCCATATTTTACGCGCGTAAAGTTTTTATTGACACCGCGCACAGTTTCTTGCTTCACTCTGCGGTGAACATCCAAACACCAGGGAGGAAACCGGATGAACTTTAGAACCGCATTTTGTGCGGCGAGCGCACTTGCGCTGGCCGCGGGCAACGGCGCATTTGCCGAAAGCCACGCCACAACCCTAACAATCGCAACAGTGAACAACGGCGACATGGTCCGCATGCAGGCCCTGACCGAAGATTTCACCGCGCAAAACCCCGACATTGCCCTTGAGTGGGTAACGCTGGAAGAAAACGTGCTGCGTCAGCGCGTGACCCAGGACATCGCCGCCAATGGGGGCCAGTTCGACGTGATGACAATCGGCACCTACGAAGTTCCGATCTGGGCCGCGCAAAACTGGCTGGTGTCGCTGAACGACCTGCCCGCCGAGTGGGACGCAGATGACATCCTGCCCGCCATGCGCGACGGTCTGACCGTTGACGGCGAACTCTACGCCGCACCGTTTTATGGCGAAAGCTCGATGGTGATGTATCGCAAGGACCTGATGGAAGCCGCAGGCCTGGAAATGCCCGACGCGCCCGCATGGGACGAGATCAAGGCAGCCGCCGAAGCGATGACCGACAAGGACGCCGAAGTTTACGGCATCTGTCTGCGCGGCAAAGCAGGCTGGGGCGAGAACATGGCGTTCCTGAGCGCGATGGCCAACTCCTACGGCGCGCGCTGGTTCGACGAAGAGTGGACACCCCAGTTCGACACCGACGCTTGGAAAGCGACGCTGACCGATTATATGGACCTGATGAACAACTACGGCCCTCCCGGTGCATCCACCAACGGGTTCAACGAGAACCCGTCGCTGTTCCAACAGGGCAAGTGCGGCATGTGGATCGACGCCACCGTTGCGGCGTCCTTTGTGACCAACCCGGACGATTCGACCGTGGCCGATCAGGTCGGTTTCGCACTGGCACCTGACAAGGGTCTGGGCAAACGCGGCAACTGGCTCTGGGCATGGTCGCTGGCAATCCCCGCAGGATCGGATTCGGTCGATGCAGCCAAAAAGTTCGTCGCCTGGGCCACCAGCAAGGAATACACCGCACTGGTCGCCGCGAACGAAGGCTGGGCAAACGTTCCTCCGGGCACACGCACCTCGCTCTACGAGAACGAAGAGTACACGTCGGCAGCGCCTTTTGCTGAAATGACGCTGAACTCGATCAACTCGGCCGATCCGACCAACCCTTCTGTGGACCCCGTGCCCTATACCGGCGTCCAGTTTGTCGCGATCCCCGAGTTTGCAGGTATTGCCACGCAAGTGGGCCAGGAGTTCTCGGCCGCCCTTGCAGGTCAGCAGACCGCCGAAGAAGCGCTTGAAAAAGCACAGGCTCTGACCACGGACGAAATGGAAGCCGCAGGCTACTAAGCGTTCCTCCCCCGAGGTCTCGGGGGGCGGTCTGACCGTCCCCCCGAGACCAAGGCTTGACCGATTGTACGGTCACCCCCCTATTTCTAAGACTGCAACGCCGTGCCTTCGGGCTTTTCATCCGGCGAGGAGAGACCCCGATGGCAACCAAAGCTTCCCGATCCGCCGCACGTCTGATGATGGCACCCGCCGTGGTCCTGCTTTTGGGCTGGATGCTGGTGCCGTTGTGCATGACCTTGTATTTTTCTTTCAAGAAATACCTGCCCCTGCGCGGCGGTGATCTGGGCTGGGTCGGCTTCGAGAACTACGTGCGCTTTTTCAGTTCATCCGCCTTTTGGCCATCTGTGCAGGCGACGCTGGTGATTGTCGGCGGTGTGCTGGTCATCACGGTCGTGTTCGGCATCCTGCTCGCGATCCTTTTGGATCAGCCGATGTGGGGCCAGGGCATCGTGCGTATTCTGGTGATCGCCCCGTTCTTTGTGATGCCGACGGTTTCGGCGCTGGTGTGGAAGAACATGTTCATGGACCCCGTGAACGGGCTGTTCGCCCACCTTTGGAAATTCTTTGGTGCCACGCCGATCGAATGGCTGAGCCAGGCATCAATGACCTCGCTGATCATCATCGTTTCGTGGCAGTGGCTGCCGTTTGCCACGCTGATCCTGCTGACCGCGATCCAGTCGCTGGACAGCGAACAGCTTGAGGCCGCCGAAATGGATGGCGCCCCGCCCCTGTCGCGGTTCGGCTATATCACCCTGCCCCACCTGAGCCGTGCGATCACGGTGGTGGTGCTGATCCAGACCATTTTCCTGTTGTCGATCTTTGCCGAGATCTTCGTCACCACCCAAGGGTCGTTCGGCACCAAGACACTGACCTATCTGATCTACCAGCGCGTGCTGGAAAGCCAGAACGTCGGTCTGGGCTCGGCGGGTGGCATCTTTGCCGTCATCCTCGCCAATTTCATCGCCATCTTCCTGATGCGCATCGTCGGCAAAAATCTGGACGCTTGAGGTAGATCATGGCACGCAACGTCACCAACAAACGCAAGATCATCAACACCGCCGCCGCATGGACGGTGGGTCTGCTGATCTTCTTTCCGATCCTGTGGACGATCCTGACCAGCTTCAAAACCGAAGCGACAGCCATCGCCGATCCGCCGGTATTCCTGTTCTTTGACTGGACACTGGACAACTACCGCGTGGTGCAGGAACGCTCGGATTACATGCGGTTCTTGTGGAACTCGGTCATCATCGCGGGCGGCTCGACCTTTCTGGGCATCCTCGTGGCGGTGCCTGCGGCATGGTCGATGGCCTTTGTGCCATCGGCGCGCACCAAGGACATCCTGCTGTGGATGCTCTCGACCAAGATGCTGCCAGCGGTCGGGGTTCTGTATCCAATCTACCTGATTTTCATCAAGATGGGCCTGTTGGACAGCCGCGTCGGCCTGACCATCGTGCTGATGCTGATCAACCTGCCGATCATCGTCTGGATGCTTTACACCTATTTCCGCGAAATTCCCGGTGAAATCCTGGAAGCGGCGCGGATGGACGGTGCCACGCTGAAAGAGGAAATCCTCTATGTGCTGACGCCGATGGCCGTACCCGGCATCGCCTCGACCGTGCTGCTGAACTTTATTCTGGCATGGAACGAGGCGTTCTGGACGTTGAACCTGACCGCCGCCAAGGCAGCACCGCTGACCGCATTCATCGCCAGTTACTCCAGCCCCGAGGGGCTGTTCTACGCCAAGCTCTCTGCAGCATCGACAATGGCCATCGCACCGATCCTGATCCTGGGTTGGTTCAGCCAGAAACAACTGGTGCGCGGCCTGACGTTCGGCGCCGTGAAATAAGGAAAAGAAAAATGGGACAGATCACACTTCAACAGGTCACCAAGAAATTTGGCGACGTGCAGGTCATTCCGCCGCTGGACCTGACCATCGAGGACGGCGAGTTTACCGTCTTTGTCGGTCCTTCGGGCTGCGGGAAATCCACGCTTTTGCGTCTGATCGCAGGGCTTGAGGACATCACGTCGGGCACCATCCTGATCGACGGCGAGGACGCCACCGCCATTTCGCCCGCCAAACGCGGGCTTGCGATGGTGTTCCAGTCCTACGCGCTTTATCCGCATATGTCGGTGCGCAAGAACATCGCGTTTCCGATGCGGATGGCAGGCATCGACAAGGCCGAACAGAACCGGCGCATCGAACAGGCGGCCACCGCGCTGAACCTGACGGATTATCTTGACCGCCGCCCCGGCCAGTTGTCTGGCGGCCAGCGCCAGCGTGTCGCCATCGGCCGTGCCATCGTGCGCGAGCCTGCGGCGTTCCTGTTCGACGAACCGCTGTCGAACCTTGACGCCGCCCTGCGCGTCGGCATGCGTCTCGAGATTTCCGAGTTGCACAAGCGTCTTGAGACCACGATGGTCTACGTCACCCACGATCAGGTCGAAGCAATGACCATGGCCGACAAGATCGTGGTGCTGCGCGCGGGCTTTATCGAACAGGTCGGCAGCCCGCTGGAGCTGTACCGCACCCCGCGCAACATCTTCGTGGCAGGCTTTATCGGCTCGCCCAAGATGAACCTGATCGAAGGGCCAGAGGCCACCAAACACGACGCCCACACCATCGGCGTGCGCCCCGAGCATATCGACGTTGTCGAGACAGACGGTCTGTGGCAAGGACGTGTCGGCGTGGCCGAGCATCTGGGCTCTGACACCTTCTTTCACGTCCACGACACCGGCCTGGCCGAGATGATGACCGTGCGCGTGGCTGGCGAAGTCAACCTGCGCCACGGCGACCGGATTCACCTGAACCCGCGCGCCGACCAAATCCACCGCTTTGACGACAAGGGCCTGCGTATCCAATGACCAGACTGACCGGAAAATGCGCTCTGATCACCGGGGCGGCACGGGGCATCGGCCTTGCCTTTGCGCAGGCCTATGTGGCCGAAGGGGCCCGCGTGGCCATCGCGGACATCGACATCGACCGCGCCCGCACCGCTGCCGCCGACATCGGCGCGGCCGCGATTGCGGTACATATGGACGTGACCGATCAGGCCAGCATCGACGCCGCCGTGGCGGAAACTGTCGAAAAGCTGGGCCAGATCGACATCCTGATCAACAACGCGGCGATCTTCAGCGCCGCCCCCATCACCGAGATCACCCGCGCCGATTTCGCGCGCACCTTCGACATCAACGTGGCGGGCACCCTGTTCACGCTGCAAGCCGTGGCGAAACACATGATCGCACGTGACTGCGGCGGCAAGATCATCAACATGGCCAGCCAGGCAGGCCGTCGCGGCGAGCCGCTCGTGGCTGTCTACTGTGCGACCAAGGCCGCGATCATCAGCCTGACGCAATCGGCAGCGCTGAACCTGATCGAACACGGCATCAACGTCAACGCCATAGCACCCGGTGTGGTCGACGGCGAACATTGGGACGGGGTCGATGCGTTCTTTGCCAAACACGAAGGCAAGGCTCCGGGCCAGAAGAAACACGAAGTCGGGGCCGCCGTGCCCTATGGCCGCATGGGCCGTGCCGCCGATCTGACCGGAATGGCCGTGTTTCTGGCCAGTTCCGACGCCGATTACATCCTTGCGCAAACCTACAACGTCGATGGTGGCCAATGGATGAGCTGACGCTGCTGCGCAACGCAACACTTGCCTGCCTGCCGGACGACATTGTCGTGCCTGTCTATGACCGCACGGCACTGACACCCGGCATCGTGCACATCGGTCTGGGCAACTTTCACCGCGCCCATCAGGCTTGGTACCTGCACCGTTTGATGCAATACGGACTGGCCCACAATTGGGCGATCATCGGCGCCAGCGTGCGTCAGGCCGATGCCCCGCAGCGCGCGCGGCTGTTGGCGCAGGATTGCCTGACCACGCTGATCGAACTGGACCCGTCCGGCGTCTCCGCCGAGGTCGTAGGTCCGATGATCGACTATCTGCCCAT
>JAGXHE010000069.1 GCA_024636445.1 Sulfitobacter sp. | reverse complement strand
GCCCTGTGGTACGGCAGCGACAAGCCCGACCTGCGCAACCCGATCAAGATGCAGGTGGTGTCCGAACATTTCGCAGGCTCGGGCTTTGCGATCTTCGCCAAGCTGCTGGAGCAGGACGGCACCGAAGTGCGCGCCATCCCTGCACCCACGGGCGGCAGCCGCAAGTTCTGCGACCGGATGAACGCCTTCGCGCAAAAGGAAGGGCTGCCCGGCATGGGTTATATCTTCTGGCGTGAAAAGACTGCGGACGCCGTGGCGCAAGAGCTGGGCATCAGCGTGAAAGAGGCCCAGGCCAAGCTGAAATCCGGCGAAGTTGAAGGCGGCATGGAAGCGGCAGGCCCACTGGCCAAGAACATCGGCCCCGAGCGGACCGAAGCGATCCGCCAGCAGCTTGGCCTTGGCATGGGCGACGCTGCCTTCTTCCTCGGCGGCAAGCCGAAAGCATTCGAATCCGTCGCGGGACGTGCGCGCACCGTCATCGGAGATGAGCTGGGCCTGACCGACAAAGACCGTTTTGCCTTTGCATGGATCGTCGATTTTCCGATCTACGAAAAGGACGAAACCACCGGCAAGATCGACTTTGAACACAACCCGTTTTCGATGCCCCAGGGCGGCATGGAGGCGTTGCAGGGTGACCCGCTCGACGTGTTGGGTTTCCAGTATGACCTTGCGTGCAACGGCTATGAACTGGTCTCCGGTGCCATCCGGAATCACCGCCCCGAAATCATGTTCAAGGCCTTTGAGATCGCAGGCTATGACGAGACCGAGGTGCGCAAGCGCTTTGGCGGCATGGTCAACGCGTTCCAATACGGCGCGCCGCCCCACGGTGGCTGTGCCGCCGGCATCGACCGCATCGTGATGCTGCTGGCCAATGAGCAGAACATCCGCGAAGTGATCCTGTTCCCGATGAACCAGCGCGCCGAAGATCTGATGATGAACGCCCCGTCAGAGCCGACAAGCGATCAGCTGATGGAACTGTCGCTGCGGGTCATTCCGCAGGACTGAACGGGTTTGGGCGCTTTGCCGCCTGTGAGGTAAGAAAGTAAAGGGGCGCGCCGATGCAAGTTGGCGCGCCCCTTGCTATATTGGGCAGATAACCCGCAGCGGAGCTGAGCCATGCGCCCCTTCGACCCCGAGTTTGCAGAGATGCGGTTTGGCTGCGGCCTGTCGCCGGTGATAGCACCCACAGCGTCGGTCGACGCGATGCTGCAGGGCGTCGCAGCGCCCGACGCCATAGCGGTGCGCTTTCCCATCGCAACCTTCGACACCTTCCGCACCCGCGTCGCCGAAAGCAACGCATTGCGCCGCATGGTGCGCGGCAACAAGGGCACGCCCGAGGGCGACGCCGCCGAAACCCAACGCCGCGCGCTCAAGCGGCAAACCCAGATCGACGCCTTGCACTGGTTTGGGCAGTCGATGATGCGCCGGGCCCACACGCAGACCGGATTTCACGAACGTCTGGTGTATTTCTGGGCCGACCATTTCGCTGCGAGAGGCAAGGCAGAGCTGCTGCAACGCGCCACCTCGCCCTATATCGAGGACGGGATTCGCCCCTTCGTCGGCGGCAGGTTTGCCGATCTGCTGATCAGTGCGGTGACCCATCCGGTCATGCTGTCCTTTCTGGATCAGGACCAGTCGATGGGCGAACGCAGCAAGCGCGCGGTTAATCAGGGAAAGGCCGGCGGGCTGAATGAAAATCTGGCCCGCGAGGTGCTTGAGCTGCACACGCTCGGCGTCGGCGGGCCCTATGTTCAAGACGACGTGCGCGAACTGGCCGAATTGTTCACCGGCCTGTCGTTCACGCCCGAGAAGGGCCGCGTCTTTCTCAAGAATTATGTCGAGCCGGGGGCCGAAACCGTGCTGGGCAAGACCTACGAGGACGCGCAGACGATCGAACCCGTCCATGCGGTGCTGGAAGATCTGGCCCTTCACCCCGCCACCGCGCGGCATCTGTCGCGGAAACTGGCGGTGCATTTCGTCTCGGACACGCCTGATCCCGCGCTGATCGACCATATGACCGCGCGCTACGTCGAGACAGGTGGCGACCTGATGCAGGTCTATGGCGCGTTGCTGGAACACCCCGCCGCGTGGACCCGCGAGGGTGCCAACATCAAGCCGCCGGTCGAATTTGTGGGCTCTGCAATCCGCGCCTTGGCGGTCGATCCTGCCATTCTGGCCGAACTGCCGGACAAGCGCCTGCGCAAGGCGGTGCTGATGCCGCTGGCCGTGATGGGCCAGGCATGGCAGGCGTTTTCTGGCCCTGATGGCTGGCCCGAAGCGGATGACGCATGGCTGACGCCCCAGGGGCTTTCGGGGCGCGTGCGTTGGGCGATGTCCGGGCCGCGCATCCTGTGCCCGGATCTTCCAGACCCACGCACCTTCGTCGATACGGCGCTGGGCGCATCTGCCCCCGAAACCGTGAGATTCGCGGCAAAAGCCGCAGAAAGCAAAGCCGAAGCCATCGGCCTTGTGCTGATGTCCCCCGCATTCCAGCGCTGCTAGGAGTAGCCGCCATGACCGACCTTTCGCGCCGCTTTTTTCCTGACCCGCTCTGCGGTTCTGGGCTGTTCGCTTGCCGCGAGCCCGCTTCTGACGCCGATCACCTTTGCCGCTACCCCTTGGGACACGCGGTTGATCGTCATCATCCTGCGCGGCGCGATGGACGGGCTGGACGCGGTGCAACCTTACGGCGATCCCAACTATGCGGGCCTGCGCAGCAGCCTTGTGGGCGGGCCGCAACACGGATCGCTGGATCTGAACGGGTTCTTTTCGATGCATCCGGCGCTGGCGCCGCTGGCACCGATGTGGACAGCAGGCGAGCTTGGCTTTGCCCATGCGGTCAGCACGCCCTATCGCGACAAACGCAGTCATTTCGACGGGCAGGATCTGCTTGAGGCGGGCACCGACACCTTGCAGGGCGGTGTGCGCGACGGCTGGCTGAACCGGATGCTGCAAGAGGTGTCGGGCGTGACGGCCGACACCGCCTATGCCATCGGACTGGGCGATCTGCCGATCCTGAGGGGCAAGGCGCCGGTCGCGAACTGGACGCCCGAAGCATCGCTGAGCCTGAGCCCTCAGGCAGAGCGGTTGCTGGGGATGATCTCGGAAAGCGATCCGGCAATGCACGCGGCACTGGCCGAGGCGGCGCTGCTGTCTGCGGTGGATGCGCCCGCGATGTCGGGCGCTCCGGCGCGCGACGCGCAGCAGGCCCGCAAATCTGGCAAACATCTGAAAATAGCCGAGTTCGCGGCCAGACGTCTGCGCGAAGATGCGCGGGTCGCGTCGTTTTCGCTGAACGGTTGGGACACGCACCGGGGGCAGCAACGCGGTCTGAAGTCCGCCTTGGGCGAACTGGCCGACACGCTGGTGCATCTGAAACAAGAGCTGACGGCCCCCGTCTGGGCCAAGACCGCCGTGGTCGCGATGACCGAATTTGGCCGCACCGCGCGCGAAAACGGGACCAAAGGCACCGATCACGGCACCGGCGGGCTGATGGTGATGGCAGGCGGGGCGATCCGTGGCGGCAAGGTCTATGGCGACTGGCCGGGACTGGACGCGCAAGATCTCTACGCAGGCCGCGACCTGATGCCCACACGCGACGTGCGCGCCCACGCGGCGTGGATCATGCAGGCCATGACGGGTCTGGACAGGCCGACGCTGGAACGGGTGATCTTTCCCGGTCTCGAGATGGGCGACAATCCGGGCATCGTATTGTAGCGTCCAGCGCATTTCGACGTGATCCTGAATCGCTTATCACAGTCCGATACATATATTTCAGTGGGTTAGGTGGTAACTCGGCCTTTCGTATCAAAGCCGGAACGCTTTAAATTCGCTTGGCGAAAAGTCCCGATCCGCCTATAGATCAGGCTATGAACACACGCCGCTCAGACAGCCCGCAATTCGGTCCACCGGTGTCGGATTGGACGCCTCCTCCGACGCCTCAGGGTGCTTCGATGGCAGGTCGCTATGCAGCGCTTGAGCCGCTGGATGCGGACAAACACGCGGCCCTGTTGTTTCGCGCCTACGAGGGCGAGGATCAGGTCTGGGATTATCTCCCCTACGGGCCGTTTTCATCCTCGGCGCAGTATCACCGCTGGGTGCAGGGTGTGGCAGGCCAGAGCGATCCGCTGTTCTACGCGGTGCGCAATCTGGAAACGGGGCATTACGACGGGGTTCTCAGCCTGCTGCGTATTGATCCGGCAGCGGGCTCGATTGAAGTGGGCCATATAAATTTCGCGCCCTCGCTGCAACGCACGCCCGTGGCGACAGAGGCTTTGTTTCTGACGCTGCAATGGGCGTTCGAGGCCGGGTACCGCCGGTTCGAATGGAAATGCGATGCGCTGAACGTGCCGTCGCGCCGGGCGGGGCAGCGTCTGGGGTTGAGCTTTGAAGGGGTGTTCCGGCAGGCGACCATCTACAAGGGGCGCAACCGCGACACGGCGTGGTTTGCGGCAATCGACACGGAATGGCCCGCTTTGCACGAAGCCTTTCGCGTCTGGCTGGACCCCTCGAACTTCACCGAGGAAGGCCACCAGATCGAGCGGCTGTCGGATCTGACAGCCTTGGTGCGCGTGGCCAGCGACCCGACGCTCTAGTCCCGTTCGACAGGCTTTGACTGGCAACATCCCACGCTCGCTCAGATCGCGATGCGCTGGGTCAAACGGTCATGTACCATGCCTGCCAGAATTGCAGCCTCGGACACGGCGGAATGTCCTGCGGCGCGTTTTTGCGCCACGTCTTCGGCAGCTTTCTGAAGCGGACCATCCTTGGCGCTGCGGGCAACGCCATGCAGAAATTGCGCAACGTAGTCCAGCGTCCGGTCATCGTTGCTGTCTTCCATGACATCGGCCACATGCGCCATATCGTCCTGATAGGCGATCGGATCGGGGCACACTTCCTCGGTCGAGATGCTGCGCGGACCATCGGGGCGGCGATCCGCAGGCAGCAAGGACAAGATCTTGCTCTGGAAAATGCCCAGCGACGTGATCGGCTTTTCAAAGAACCCGTCCGCACCGGCGGCCATGGCCAGATCGATGCCGAAATTGTCGCCGGAGGTGCCGATGATTGCCTCGGGGCGCGGACTGGCCGCAGCCAGCGCCTCGATCAGGTCCACGCCGTTGCCATCCGGCAGGCCTAGGTCGATGATCACCACGGTCGGGCGGTAGACCTGCAGGTGGCGCCGTGCGGCCCGCAAGCTGTCTGCCCGCCGGATGCGCGCGCCGCTGCGCAGACACAACAAGCGCAACGCCTCGCAGGCAAAGCGGCTGTCCTCGACCGCGAGAACCGTAAGCCCCAATAACGGCCGCGCAGATGTGGGCAATGGCAAATGGGGTTTGAAGGGGTCGATGTCATCCATGTCCGCAGCCTCTCTGATTTACGATTCTGAAGGTAGCGCGGCTTGCCTAACAGGACGTTAACACCGCAATGCGCCCCCCTGCGGCGGTGCGTCCCTTGCGCCCAATTCCCAAGCTGCGCATAACAGCACCAACACCTAACGGGAGATTTGATCATGATCGGACGTCTCAACCACGTCGCCATCGCAGTGCCGGATCTGGACGCTGCTTGCGAACAATACCGCAGCGCGCTGGGCGCCAAGGTTGGTGCACCTCAGGATGAACCTGACCACGGCGTGACCGTGGTCTTTATCGACCTGCCCAACACCAAGATCGAATTGCTGTACCCCTTGGGCGAAAACAGCCCGATTCAGGGGTTTCTGGACAAGAACCCCTCGGGCGGCATTCACCATGTCTGCTACGAGGTCGAAGATATCGTAGCCGCGCGCGACCACCTTCAGGCCAGCGGTCTGCGGGTTCTGGGCGACGGAGAGCCAAAGATCGGCGCACATGGCAAGCCGGTGATCTTCCTGCACCCCAAGGACATGAACGGCACTCTGACAGAGCTTGAGCAAGTCTGATGGGCATTACATCCGCTCTCGTTCTCTATGCCGTGATCTGGTTCATGACGTTCCTGATCGTATTGCCGGTCCGCGTGCAGACCCAAGGCGACTTGGGCGAGATCGTGCCGGGCACGCATTCCGGCGCGCCCGAGGTTCACAATCTCAAGAAAAAGGCGTGGATCACCACCGGTGTTTCCGTGTTGATCTGGGCCATCGTCGCGGGCATCATCCTGTCGGGCGTGATCAGCCTGCGCGATATCGACTGGTTCGATCGAATGGGCCCTCCGGCTGCAACCGATGGAACAGGTGGGTAAACGTCGCGGCCCCGATAATCGGGATCATCAGGTTGACCAGCGGCACTGACAGCGGGACCGCCATCAGAAATCCGGCGATGAAGATGGTCCCGCTGTGCTGGCTGCGCAGGTCGCGGGCCCGCTCGCGTCCGACGCGGCGCATTGCGGCCAGCGTGAAATATTCACGGCCCAGCAGAAATCCGTTCAGCGTCCAGAACACCACCGGCGCCAGAAATGGCATCAGCATGAAGGTCAGGATCACGTAGACGATGATCGCCAGAATGTTGGCCCCGATCAGAACACCCAGAAAGTTCACCGTATCGCGCACCGCATCGCCGAACGGCACGGATGTTGCCGGTGGCAGATCGGGATAGTGACGGTCTTCGACAGCCTGCGCCACTTCGTCGAGAAACATCGACGTGATGGCGGATGCCACGGGCACCATCAGGAAGATCGACAGGAACAGCATCAGGAACACCGAGCCCCAGCTCAGGATATCGTCCAGCCAGGTAATTTCGCCCACAATCGGCGCGTCAACGCTGTCTGCGGTCAGCGCATCGACCAGCCAGACCAGTCCGGCGGTAAAGCCCATCAGCAGCACTAGGGTCAGCCCTATGCCCAGCAACAAAACCCGCCGGAAACGCGGGTCGCCGATCTGGCCGATTGCTGCGAAAAACGATGCGATGATCATTCCGAAATCCATGTGGTCTTGGCCGCGATATCAGGGCGCGGGCGGTCTGGCGGGGCGGCGGTTTCGGTGCCGATGTGGATCAACCCCGCGATGCGTTCGTTGTCCTTGAGCTTGAATGCCTCTTGCATGAACACGCGGTCATGGCTGGGCCAGCCCGATAGCCAGTTTGCACCCCAGCCCGCAGCCAGTGCCGCATTCAGCAGTGACAGACAGACGGCCCCGGCGGAATAGGTCTGCTCCAGCGCGGGGATCTTGGGCGAGGGCACATGCACTTCGATCACCGCAACCGCCAGATGGCCCATATCGAACTGGCTGCGGCCCTTGCCGATGTCCTCGGGGTCAAGT
>JAGXHE010000068.1 GCA_024636445.1 Sulfitobacter sp. | reverse complement strand
TCGGCGCTGCGCGTGTCTTCAGAGACGAAATACAGCGGGCGGTTCTTCGCCTCGACGTACAGCCTGCCGATGTATTCGCCCAGAATGCCCAGCGTCAAAAGCTGCACCCCGGAAAAGAGACTGATCACCAGCACCACCGACGCCCAGCCGGGTGCGGTCTGGTAGAGGATCAGCGAATGCATCACGTAAACCATCATGAGAAAGGAAAATGCCAGACTGGCAAACGACATGCGCGTCGCGAACTTCAGCGGCTTGGTGGAAAACGCGGTCATCGCATCGACGGCGAACCGCATCATCTTGCGCAGGGGGTACTTCGTCTCGCCCAATTCACGCGCCACACGGGTATATTCGATGCCGACCTGACGGAACCCTGCCCATGCGAACATGCCACGCACGAAACGCGCACGCTCGGGCATCGACAGCACCGCATCCAGCGCCTTGCGGCTGACAAGACGGAAATCGCCGGTGTCTCGGGGAATTTCGACGTCGGACATCGCATTGAGGGCACGGTAGAACAGCCAGGCACTTGCCCGCTTGAATATCGTCTCGCCCTGCCGCTCCTTGCGACGGCCATAAACCACGTCATAGCCGCGGTCCATCATTCCCATCATGTCGCCCAACAGTTCAGGCGGGTCCTGCAAATCTGCGTCGAGCATGAAAATGCGCTCACCGCGCGCGGCCTCAAGCCCGGCGGTCAGCGCCACCTGATGCCCGCGATTGGCCGACAGTCGAATGCCGCGCAACTGCGGGCATGTCGTCCCGGCACGCTGGATTGCGCCCCATGTGTCATCGCTCGATCCGTCATCGACCAGCAAGATCTCGGCCCGCGCCCCATAGGACGATACCGTCTGCATCAGTCTCTCGACCAGATGCGGCACAGAAGCCTCTTCGTTCATACAAGGCACAACAACAGAGATCAGCATCAACGCCACCTTCAATCAGTTCATCAGGTGAAGCTAGTGGCAAAATGTGTCTTGATTGCGGTCACGATTGGGAAGGATTTGGAAACATCGCGTATCAAAATCGACCCCGATAGCGGGTGGGGCAGCACGCCGAATGCAGTGGAAATACAAGGGTTCTGTTTGCCTGCGGGAAACGGCAATGCCCGGTTTCTTGAGCCTTTTCAGACGACTGGACACCTCGAAAATCAGCCTTTTCAACATCGAAGAGGCAGATGCCAGACCGGGACCCCTCCCAAGGGCCATCCGATGCGCGGTCTCATTCACGCCACAAGTCCTGCTCCAACCTGCAAGCTTCGGGTTTTCCGCAGGCGCCCAAAGTCAGGCCCTCTCCCAACATTGTTTCCAAAATCGCCACCTCGGCAGATCCTCGCAAAAACGGGCCCTTCCCCAGAGGGAAAAGCCCGCTTTCATCATCCCGAACGTGCCCGTCGGATCACGCCGCTTGCGCGCCTTTGATCTGATCCCACGCCACGGCAGAGCTTACGTTCATGATCGCCGCCTGCGTGTTGTCACCGTCTATGTTCAGCTTGGGCCCCATCGGCACCGCGCTGAACCCCAGACGTGTCATCCAGCGCTGAAAGATCGCAGGCACGATGCCGATCACGAATTTCGCGCCCTGGGCATTGGCCGAGCTTGCCATCGCCTGCATCAGCTGCATCTGCACGATCATCCGGCGTTCCGCCGTCACATCGGGCGTGATGAACAGCCGCGTCGCTTCGATGACATGCGGCGCCACGGGGGCCTCTTCATAAAGCACGCTCTGCGGAATATCCTGAAGCAACCCGCGCTGCGCGTCCTTCAGCATATAGGTATAGCAGCCACAATAGGCCGTCGTCGGCAGCAGCCTGACACCCGCCAGCACGCGCCCGAATTCGTGCACGACCACCGCCGAACTTTGTGGCGTATCGTATTGGTCGAACTCCATTCCATCGGTCTGCGGCAAGTCCCAATGCTTGTGATCGATAAAAACGCGCTTTCTCGCGCGTAAAAAATCAACATAAAGCTCGCCAAAGCGATGCTGATTTGTCACAGAGATAGTGGTCGCAGTGATGCGACCGGATTGCGCATTTATGGCATCTATGTTGACGTATTCTGACCGAGGTTTGAAGGGACCCTGGCTTTTCACAACTTTTTCATTGCCTTGGGGAGCAAGGTGAGGGAGCTTTGCGGCACCTGATGCCTTCTTGGCAAACGTTTTCATCTTGTAGTGATACCTTTAAGATTGTGTTAACCACTAACAATACAACTAGTACGATTTGTTCACGATTTCGCCACTTTATTGACAATTTTTCCCGGTAGGGTCGTTTTGTTGATTATTCTGCAACAATGACGGGCAATGCCCACAATGGCTGAGATTGATGGATGGAGATGCCTGACACTGTTGTTTCCGACACGCGGATAAGGCTGAAAACCTCTGTCACGTGGTCCGACAGGCACCGCCTCAAGGACTATGCGGCGGTCGGTCAAAAGCTGTTTCTGCAACGCATAGCCATCTATTCTTCCGCGATCCTATTGACAGGGATCTATTACGACTGGGCGACTGCCGGCTATTTCTACGCAGCGATCTGGTTTTGCGAAGCATTCGACACGCTGGCGTTCCGCAGCATCATGAAACGCAGCTCGATTTCACCACGGGTGTTTCGCGCCGAAATGGTGCGGCTCTATGCAGGCACGTTTATCAGCGCGATCACGATTGCCCTTTTTTGCATAGCGATCGCCAGACTTCAGGGCACTGACTCCGGTCACTTCTTCCCGCTTTTCATGCTGGTCTCGGCATCCATTTTCGCCGCGATGAACAACCACCACTTCCTGATGGTTCTGGGACTGCGGCTGGTGATCTACGTGGCAGCGATTCTCTACATCCCCATTCGCGACGTCTGGATCGTCAAACCGCCGCTGTCGTCCGAGACATGGATGAACCTGTTCACCGTGCTGTTCGTCCTTGGCTTCATCTTCGAACTGGCGCGGAATTTTCTCGGCGGGTATTCGGCCCAACTGGAAAGCCGCAGGGCGCTGGAAGCCGAACACAAACGCACGCTGGCCGCCTACGAGGCCAAGACGCGTTTTCTGGCCACCGTCAGCCACGAGCTGCGCACACCTTTGACATCCATCAAGGGCGCGCTCGACATGATCAATTCGGGGCTGGTGGGCGACCCGCCCGAAAAGATGAAGCGTCTGCTGGACATGGCAGGGCGCAACAGCGACCGTCTGGCCGATCTGGTGGGCGACCTTCTGTTCCTGCAATCGTCGGACGCCGGACACATGAACCTCAATTTCGAACGCGTCGATCTGTGCCTGCTGGTGCGGGAAGCGGTCGAGGAGAGCCTCCCCTATGCCCAGCGTCTGGGTGTGATGATCGAAGTCGATGCCGAGCCGGGTAAATTCTGGATCGACGCCGACAAGAAACGCATCGAACAGGTCATTCTGAACCTGCTGTCGAACGCCACCAAATTCTCGCGCAGCGGGGGTCAGGTGCTGATCTCGGTTCAAGGCACCGATACGCATGTGCAGCTGTACGTGCAGGATCAGGGCATCGGCATCCCCGAAGGCACCGACGTCAAGATCTTCGAAGAGTTCTTCCAGCTTGATGCGCAGGATGATCGCCAGTTCGAAGGCACCGGCCTCGGTCTGAGCATCTCCAAACGTATCGTCGAGGCGCATGGCGGAACCATCTCCTACGACAGCGAAGTCGATGTCGGCACGACCTTCTGCGTCGAACTCGCAGTCGCCGCATCCGAAGGCTGAGGCCCCCCCGAATCCATCCGCGACCTTGGCAAACCCGCAGGCTTTTGCCATCAGTCGGGGCAGGGCGCACGAAAGGCTTTCCATGTATCACCGCTATGCCATCTATGTCACTCCGGCACCCGACAGCGCGCTTGCAGATTTCGGCGCGCACTGGCTGGGCTGGGACAGCGCCACGGGCCAGCCGGTCACGCAGCCCGGTGTCGCAGGCTTGGACCTTCCCGCCATCACCGCAGCACCGCATCCCTACGGATTTCACGGCACCGTCAAGCCGCCCTTCCGGCTGGCAGACGACACCACGCCCGACGCTCTGCTGGCCGATCTTGCGGCGCTGTGCATACAGTTGGCCCCCGTCACCCTGTCGGGTCTGGAACTGGCACGGCTGGGCGGGTTCTTTGCCCTCGTGTCGGTTGGCGACAGCGCAGCGCTGGCTGACATGGCGTCAAAGGTGGTGCAGGCACTCGACACCTACCGCGCCCCGCCAACCGCGCCCGAGATTGAAAAGCGCCGCGCCGCCCGCCTGAACCCGCAGCAAGAGGCGCATTTGCAGCGCTGGGGCTATCCTTACGTGATGGACCAGTTCCGCTATCACATGACCCTGACAGGGCGGCTGGATGCGGACACGCGCGAGACGGTTCAGGCAGCCTTGGCGACACGGATCGCGGACATCGCGCTGACCCCCTTTGCCATCGACGCGCTGACATTGCTCGGGCAGGACGACGCGGGCCGGTTCCACCAGATCGCACGCCTGCCGCTGACGGGCCTCGCGCCCTGACCTGAAGGGACCCCAGAAGCAAAAGCCCCGCGTATCAACAGATGCGCGGGGCTTTTTCGCAAGTCTCGGGCCGCAAGTCTCGGGCTCGCAGCCCCGCAGCCTCACGCCATTTCGTATGTGCCCTGCAACGCCCGCAGCGCCTCTGCGGCAATCTCGAAAGACCGCACCCGCGCCGCATGATCGTGGATCATGCCCGTCACCATCAATTCGTCCGGCCGGTGCGCCTCGATGATCCGCGCCAGCCCGTCGCGCACGGTCTGCGGCGATCCTTGGGCCGAGCACGACATCGCCTGCTGCACGCCCGCCATCACCTGCGGCGGGATCTGCGTGTGGACGTCTTTGACCGGATAGGGCAGCTTGCCGGGCCGTCCGGTGCGCAGCCGTGCAAAGGCCAGCAGTTGCGACGACCGCAGGTACTCCGCCTCGGCGTCGCTTTCGGCCGCACAGACACCCGCCGCGACGACGACATAAGGCTTGTCCAGCCACGCCGACGGCTTGAAATCGCGCCGGTAGATCGCCAGCGCGTCCTCCAGCATCGCAGGCGCGAAATGCGAGGCAAAGGCATAGGGCAGCCCGAAATGCGCCGCCAGTTGCGCGCCATAGAGCGACGAGCCCAATATCCACACCGGCACGTTGGTGCCCTCACCGGGAAACGCGCGCACCGGCGCCGTGCCGTCACCGTCCGCCATGTAGTTGATCAGTTCGGCCACATCCTGCGGAAAGCTGTCCTCGGGCGCCATATGGCGGCGCAAGGCCCGCGCCGTCGCCATATCGGTGCCCGGCGCGCGGCCCAGCCCCAGATCAATGCGGTCAGGGTACAGCGTCGCCAGCGTGCCGAACTGCTCGGCCACCATCAGCGGCGCATGGTTGGGCAGCATGATGCCCCCCGCACCGACGCGGATGCGCGACGTGGCCCCGGCAACGTGCCCGATCACCACCGCAGTCGCGGCACTGGCGATACCGGGCATGTTGTGATGCTCCGCCAGCCAATAGCGGTGATAACCCGCAGCCTCGGCGGCCTGCGCCAGCTTGACGGTATTGGACAGCGCATCGCCAGCCGTGGACCCTTCGGGCACCGGTGACAGATCAAGAAGAGAGAAGTGTTGCATGTCAAAGAGACCTTTCTTTGATCTCAATCTAGGTACTCGCGGCGTCCAGACCAACCACCTGTCCTTGAACGATGTCAACAACCTGCGGCAAAAGGATCGAAACCGTCGTCCCCGACGGCACCGAAACGATCTCGACCCCGCCGCTGAAGTGTTCCGCGATAGAGTGAACAATCGACAATCCCAGCCCCGTGCCCTTGCCCGCAGGCTTGGTGGTAAAGAACGGCTCGATCACCGAAAACCGGATCGCGGCGGGAATGCCATGGCCGGTGTCGCGCACCTCATAGCTGATGTACCGCCCCGCAGGCAGGATGCGCCCGCCCGAAACCGGCATGTCCGTCGACAGCGTGATCCGGCGCGCCGTGATGCCCAACCGGCCCCCCTCGGGCATGGCATCACGTGCGTTGACCACCAGATTGAGGATCGCGGTGACAAGCTGGTTCTTGTCCGCATAGACCAGATCGCCTTGCGACAGGGTCTGAACCTGCATGGTGATCAGCGCCGGCATCAATCGCTGCGCCAGCACCTCTACATCGGCCAGCGGCGCATTCGCGTCCATCTGGATCATCTGCGCCGGAGACTTGCGCGCAAAGATCAGCAGCTCTTTCACAGTCGACGCCGCCTGCGCCGCTGCGGTCTGTGCCGCGGCCAGACACAGGGCCCGCTCCTGCGCGTCTTCCAGGTCCGCAAGCAGTTCCAGATTGCCGCTGATGATCGTCAGGTTGTTGTTGAAATCATGCGCGACACCGCCCGCCATCTGCCCGATCGCCGCCAGCTTTTGCGACTGCGCCACCTCGTCCCTGGCCGCGCGTTCCGCCAGCGTCAGCTTGAGCGACTGGCAGATGGACCGTGCAAAGAACCCGACCAATGCGACCCAACTCATCACCAACCCGCCGCGCGCGACCAGACTGTCGAGCTCCGGCAGGATCACGACCGCCACGCTTGCCATGGTCAGCGACATCACCGAAATCTGACCGATGACCGGATAGCGCGATATCTCGTTGCGCCGGATCAGATAGACCAAAGAGCACCCGAAAAGCGCGGTGCCGATCAGGTTCAGCGCGCGGTCATCCTGAACGACCATCCACGCGGGCCCCAAAACAAAGCTCTGCGGCACCCCCAGATAAAGGGTCTGCGCAATGCGGACATCGCGCTGGGTCGCGCTTTCTGCATGGCTGCGCAGAAACAGGTAATATACCAGATGCGCGGCGGCATAGCCTGCGATCCACAGCATCGCCAATGGGGTGCCGGTATAGACCGCAAGCATGGCGCTGCCTGCCGCAACGCTGGTCAGACGCACCAGCCATTCCGGCACATTGGAATATTCCAGGACGCGCAGGCGCGTGATTTCCGCCAAGTGAGTCATTGGCACCCATTCTACAGGATCGCGGGTGAAATACACCGAAAATTCAGGCCAGGCAGACCGAAGCACCACATAACCCAAAGCCTGTGATGCGCCGCCGCCCCACCGCCCGCCACAGCAGACGAAATACGCCTCTAAATCAGGCGTCACCCGTGATAAATGCCAATTGCTTGGCTGATGGCTTGCGCCTGTCCGAACAGGCTTCATACTAAAGTGCCATGACCGAAAACACCCAGTCCCTCAGCCGCAGAGCCCAGGAGCTTGTCGCGCAGATCTATCCCGATCAAGACGCCGCAGCGCTCGCAGACCAGATCATCGACGCCTTCTGGCCCCAGGACACGCAGCGGCGCAAACGGGGCAGGGCGCGCGGCAATACGCTGTGGTCCGAACAGGACGCGCTGGTCATCACCTACGGCAACTCGATCATCGACGGCGCGCACAAGCCGCTGGACCTGCTGAACGATTTCCTGCACCGCTACCTGCGCGGTGCGATCAACTGCGTGCACATCCTGCCGTTCTTTCCCTACACCTCCGACGACGGCTTTGCGGTCTCGGATTTCCGCGTGGTCAATCCGCAGCTGGGCGACTGGCCCGACATCAACCGCATCGCGCGCGATTTCAAACTGATGTCCGATCTGGTGCTCAACCACGTCTCAAGCCAGGGCAAATGGTTCAACGCCTACCGTCAGGGCCAGCCGCCCTACGACAAGTTCTTTTTCGAGGCCGACCCCGAAGACGATCACAGCATGGTCGTGCGCCCGCGCACCACGCCGCTTTTGCGCCGCGTCGATACCACCAACGGGCCGCGCCACGTCTGGTGCACCTTCAGCCACGACCAGATCGATCTGGATTTCCGCAACCCGCAGGTGCTGCTGGAATTCCTGCGCATCATCCGCCTGCACGTCGACAACGGCGTCGAGATCATCCGCCTCGACGCGGTGGCCTTCTTGTGGAAGCAAACCGGCTCGCCCTCGATCCACCTGCCGCAGACCCATGCGGTCGTTCAACTGATGCGCCTGCTGTGCGACTTTGCCCGCGAAAAGATCATCCTGCTGACCGAAACCAACGTGCCCAAGGCCGAAAACCTCAGCTATTTCGGGCAGGGCTGCGAGGCGCACGCGATCTACAACTTTCCGCTGCCGCCGCTGATCCTGCACGCGATGATGTCGGGCTCGGCGCAATATCTGCGGCGCTGGCAACGCGGCATGCCGCCCGCACCAATGGGCTGCGCCTATCTGAACTTCACCGCCAGCCACGACGGCATCGGCATGCGCCCCGCCGAAGGGCTGCTGCCCGAGGACGAGAAACAACAGGTCATCGACACCGTGCGCGACATCGGCGGGCTGGTCTCGATGCGCACGCTGCCCGACGGCAGTCAAAGCCCATACGAGCTCAACACCACCTTCTACGCCGCGATGGAGCGCACCTTCAAAGGGGCCGACGCCTATCATTTCGACCGCTTCATCTGTTCGCAAACCATCGTCATGTCGCTCGAAGGCATCCCCGCCTTCTACATCCACGCGCTGCTGGCCACGCCCAACGACCATGAACAGGTCGAACACCGTGGCATGAACCGCGCGATCAACCGCCACCGCTGGGACTACCCGCAGCTGCGCGACCGGCTCGACGATCCGACCACCCCGCAGGCCCGCGTGCTGGATGCCCTGACCGCACGGCTGAAACTGCGCAAACGTCAAACCGCATTCCACCCCAACGCCACCCAGTTCACCGTCAACATGGGCGACGACCGCATCTTCGGCGTCTGGCGTCAAAGCCTCGACCGCCACCAGTCGATCTTTGCGCTGCACAACATCAGCAACGAGACGGTCACCATCTCCTCCGAGGCGCTGAACCTGATCGAGGACGTCGCCTGGCACGACCTGCTCTCGGGCGAAGCGGTTGACCCGCTCGGCCCCGAAATCACGCTCGCCCCCTATCAATGCCGCTGGATCAGCAACCGCGCATGACGCTTGCAGACACCCCGCGACACCCCCGTAGGCGAATTCGCGCCGGTCACTCTTTCATTGCCTCAATGTTGTGCCGGACTAGGTTAAACATCCAGCGGACGGCATCACGTTGATGTGCCCCGAATGACGACTGAAAGACCGTGAAAGTACTGCTAAAGTACTGTGAAAACCGGATGGTGACCCGCTTGGCTGTTGGTTATGATCTTGCCCGATAGCCTGCTAATTTGTGGTATTAGTAAACGTGACGCGACATACAATCAGAACGACACTGGCGGCTGTTTCCGCCACCTTTTCCCTCGGCATGGCGCTGCCTGCAACAGCTCTCGAACTCGGCGGCTTCAACGTGGCGGCAGCGGGTGACGAAGACCTGCGCGAAACGCTGATGGATGCCTCTCTGGTCGTCGAAGCGGTCGAAGATACCGAAATCACCGCGCGCGGCGCGCTGGCCGCCGCCACCGCCGACTATGCGCGGCTGGTGCGCACGCTTTATGCGTTGGGCTACTACAGCGGCGTGGTGAACATCACCCTCGATGGCCGCGAGGCCGCAGCGATCCCCACATTCAACCTGCCCGCACAGTTCGGACAGGCCGTTGTCAGCGTCGAACCCGGTCCCCGCTTTACCCTTGGCCTCGCACAAATCGCGCCGCTGGCACCGGGCGACACCCCGCCCGAAGATTTCCGCGTCGGTGGACCCGCGCGCAGCACCGTGCTGCAAGAAACCGTCGACAGCGGCGTGACCGGCTGGCGCAACGCGGGCCATGCCAAGGTCGAGCTGGCCGAACAGTCCGTCACCGCCAACCACGCGCAAAGCACCCTTGCGGTGCGGCTGGGTCTGTTGCCGGGTCCGCGCGTGCAGTTCGGCAGGCTGGTGCGCACCAACGAAAGCGCCGTGCGCGCCAAACGCATCGCGCGCATCGCAGGCTTCCCCGAGGGCGAGGTGTTCTCGCCCGAAGAGCTGGAAACCGTCGCCAAACGCCTGCGCCGCACGGGGGCGTTCTCCTCCGTCTCCCTGACCGAGGCCGACACCCTGCGCGATGGCAACACGCTCGACGTGGCACTGGCGCTGGTTGACGAAAAACCCCGCCGCTTCGGCTTCGGTGCCGAGCTTTCGTCCTTCGAGGGGCTGACCCTCTCCAGTTTCTGGATGCACCGCAACCTGCTGGGCGGCGCCGAACGGCTGCGCATCGACGGTGAAATCTCCAACATCGGCGGCCAGACCGGCGGCATCGACTACAGTCTCGCCGCCCGCCTGAACAGTCCCGCCTTTTTCGGCACCGATTCCGACGGCTTTGTCTACGGCTCGATCCTCGACGAGACCGAAGAAAACTACGACCTGCAACAGGCCCGCATCGGGGCAGGCGGGTCGCGCATCTTCTCGGACAATTTCAAGGCCGAGGTGGCGCTCGAACTGCGCTATGTCCAGACCAACGACGATTTTTACGGCGAACGCACCTTCTTCTTCCTCAACGCGCCGCTGTCGGCCACATGGGACTACCGCGACGATGTGCTGAACCCCACAGAGGGCTACTACCTCAAGGCCGAAGGGATGCCTTTCTTGCGTCTGGACGACTCCGGTGCGGGCATACGCTTCTACGCCGATGGCCGGATCTTCCGCGCCGTCGATGCAGAGAAAAACTTCATCCTCGCCGGTCGTCTGCAAATGGGCTCGACCCTTGGCGCCGATCTGGCCGACCTGCCGCCTGACTTCCTGTTCTACTCGGGCGGCGGCGGCACCGTGCGCGGACAACCTTTCCAATCGCTCGGCGTCGATCTGGGCGGTGGCACCCTTTCGGGCGGCAAATCCTTCATCGGCCTGTCCGGTGAAGTGCGCGCCTCCGTGACCGAAACCATCGGTCTGGTCGGCTTTGTCGATGCGGGCTTCATCTCGGCGGATGGTCTGTTCGCGGATGAGGGCGACTTTCACGCAGGCGCGGGTCTCGGCCTGCGCTACAACACCGGCATCGGCCCGATCCGGCTGGATGTCGCCGCCCCCGTGGCAGGCGACACCGGCGACGGCGTGCAGATTTACGTTGGCATAGGACAATCGTTTTGAGACAGTTTTTGATCGCACTGACCGCCCTCGCCATGATCTGGCTGCCGGGCAGCGTCACCGCGCAATCGGATGACCGCGGCTTTCTTCAGGGCTTCCTCGAAGACAGCCTGTCCGGCGCCGGCCGCGAGGTCCGCATCACCGGCTTCGAGGGTGCACTCAGCTCGGTTGCCACCATCGAAGAGTTGACCATCGCCGACGACGAAGGCGTCTGGCTGACCTTACGCGATCTGTCCCTCGACTGGAGCCGCGCAGCCCTTCTGGCAGGGCGTCTCGAAGTCAACGAACTGACCGTGGGCGAAGTCCTGCTGCCCCGCAAACCGATCGTCCCCGACACCATCGACGTGCCCGCCCCCGAGGCATCGGGCGGCTTTTCCATCCCCGAACTGCCGGTTTCCATCAACATCGACAGCATCCGCGCCGACCGCATCGAACTGGGCGAACCGGTCATCGGCGAGGCGGCTGTGATCTCGCTCAGCGGCTCGGCGCAACTGGCCGACGGTGAAGGCACCGCCAATGTCGAGATCAACCGCATCGACGGGACCGAAGGCAACGTGACCCTGGCCGCCAGCTACGCCAACGAGACCGACGTGCTTGACCTCAGGCTGAACGTCTCCGAAGACGATGGCGGCATCATCTCGACCCTGATGCTCCTGCCCGGCACCCCGTCCATCGACCTCACAGTCGAGGGCACAGGCGCGCTCGACGACTTCACCGCCGACATCACGCTGGCCACCGATGACACGCCGCGCCTTGAGGGCTCGGTCACGCTCAGGGGCACGCCCTCTGACGTGGCACCGCAGGATGTAACCCCCGAGATGAACGCAGACGGCACACCCGCCGAACCCGCCCCCGCAGTCGACCGCAGCTTTGCCGTCACTCTGGGAGGTGACATCGCGCCGGTCTTCGCGCCACGCTACAGCGCGTTCTTTGGCGAAAACATCGCGCTGGAAACCTCCGGCACGCTCTTTGCCGATGGCCGTCTGGTGCTCGACGCGCTCGACCTCGACACACGCTCGCTCAGCCTCACCGGCAACGTCGCGGTGGATGCCGATGGCTGGCCGTCGGTCATTGCACTCAACGGCAACATCGCCGACGACGAGGGCACGCCAGTCCTGCTGCCGCTGCCCGGCGAACAGACCCAGATCGACAGCGCCACGCTGAACATCAGCTTTGACCGCGCGCGCGGCGACGGCTGGGACGCGATCATCGCGGTCGAGGGACTTGACCAGCCAACCCTGAAACTGGGTCAACTGACCCTGAACGGCAGCGGCACCCTGACCCAGGGCGACGGCGCACAGGTCGGCGGTGTCCAGGGCGACGTGACCTATACCGCGACAGGCATCGCGCTGACCGACACCGCCCTTGCCGGTGCCGTAGGGCCGCGCGTCGCCGGTGGTCTCGGGTTCGACTGGACCGAAGGCAATCCGCTCCAGCTGCGCAACATCGACCTGAACGGCACGGATTATGGCCTCACAGGACAGGCGCAACTGGAGGGGTTGACCGACAGCCTCAACCTGATCATCTCGGGCAATCTGGGCCTGACCGCCTCGGACCTCACACGCTTTGCCGAGATCTCCGGCCAGGACCTGCGCGGCGCGGTCGATGTCGATACCAAATTCACCTTCGCCCCCGTCAGCGGCGCGTTCGATATCGCGCTCGAAGGTGTCACCAACGACCTTGCCGTGGGCATACCCCAGGCCGACAGCCTGATCGAAGGGCAAAGCCGTCTGAACCTCACCGCACAGCGCGACGAAGCCGGCACCCGCATCGAGAATTTCGAAATCGTCACCGACTATGTGAACGCCAAAATCAGCGGCACGCTGGCGTCCGAAAACACCGCCCTGCGCATCGCGGCCCAGATCAACGAAACCTCCCGCATAGCCCCCGGACTTCAGGGTGCGACCACCCTCGACGGCACGGTCACCCAGACCCTCACCGAGAACGGCAGCGACTTTGCAGTCGACGTGCGCGTCACCGGACCGGGCAATGCCGACATGAACATCGACGGCGTCATCGCCCTCATAGACGAAACCGTCGCCCGGATCAGCGGCACCGTTCAGGGTGCGGTGCAATCGCTCGCCCCCTATTCCACGCTTGCCGACCGGCCCCTGTCGGGTGCCGCCACCGTGACGGCGCAAGGCTCATACGACCTGCGCGATGGCACCTTCGAGCTCACGACCGATCTTGACGGTCAGAACCTCGGCGCAGGCATCCCCGAGCTTGACGCGCTGCTGCGCGGGGCAAGCACTCTGGACCTGACCACGCAGCGCACCGACGCAGGCATCACCATCGAGAACTTCGACCTCGTGACCGACCAGATCACCGCCTCGGTCACAGGTTCCGTGAACACAGACGACAGCGCCCTGCGCGTCGACATGCGCATTCCGCAGACCTCCGTGATCGCCCCCACCCTCCAAGGGGCTGCGACCCTGAACGGCACCCTGCGCCAGACCGGCACGGACTGGGCCGTTGATATGCGCGCCACCGGACCGGGTGCCGCCGACGTGCGCATCGACGGCGTCGTGCCCCTGATCGATGGCAGCCCCGCGCGGATCACCGCCAGCGTCGAAGGTGCCGTGCAATCGCTCTCCCCCTACAGCGCGCTGGCAAACCGCTCGCTTTCGGGGGCGGTGAACCTGACCGCCCAAGGCTGGTACGACCCGCGCGACGCCACCTTTGACGTCGCCGCCGACATCGCAGGCCAGAACCTCGCCTTGGGCATCGCGCAGGTCGATCAACTGCTGCGCGGCGCCAGCTCCCTCGACCTCGAAGTGCACAAGGACGCGGACCAGCCCCTGATCGTGGACAAGCTCGACCTCGACACCTCGCAATTGCAGGCCGACGTCACTGGCTCGACCGCGAACGGAGCCGCCAGCCTGCAATTCGACGCCCGCCTCGCCAACGTCGGCCTCTTTGCAGACGGCATCAACGGCCCCGCCACCGCCCGCGGCACCGCCACACAGGTGGGCGACAACTGGCGCGTCGACATCGACGCCACCGGCCCCCAGGGCACCTCTGCCAGCGTCGCAGGACAGGTCGCCACCGACGCCAGCCGCGCCAACATCGACGTGACGGGCTCGGCCCCGATTGCGCTTGCCAACACCTTCATCTCGCCCAACATCGCCGCCGGTCAGGCACGGTTCAACCTGTCCCTGAACGGCCCGCTGCAGGTCTCTTCCGTCTCGGGCCAGATCAACACCGAAGACGCGCGTCTGGTGCTGCCGGGGCAGGGCATCACGCTGGCCCCGATCAATGCCGCGGTCAGCCTCTCGAATGGCCGCGCCAATCTGGACACCACCGTGACCGTGTCCTCGGGCGGCACCATCCGCATCAACGGTCCTGTCTCGCTTGATGCGCCCAACACTGCCGATCTCGACGTCACCCTCAACAGCGTCCGCCTCGTCGATCCCAACCTGTACGAGACCGTCGTGGACGGCAGCGGCTCGATCACCGGCCCGCTGACCGGCGGTGCCTCGATACAGGCGAACCTGACCCTCGGCACCACTGAAATAATCGTGCCCGAAGGCGGCGCCGGCAGCGTGCCGGTGCTGGACGAGTTGGTTCACCTCAATGAACCGCGCGACGTGCGCGCCACCCGTGCCCGCGCCGGTCTGATCGAGGATCAGGCGCAGTCCTCGGGCGGAGGCAGCGGCGCTGGCCGCGCCTTTCCCATCGACATCACCATCAGCGCGCCTTCGCGTATCTTCGTGCGCGGTCGCGGGCTTGACGCCGAACTGGGCGGGCAGTTGCGCCTGACCGGCACCACAGCCAACGTGGTGCCCCTTGGCCGCTTCGACCTGATCCGGGGCCGCTTTGACATCCTGACCCAACGGCTCACCCTCAACGAAGGCTATGTCCAGCTTCAGGGAGGCTTTGATCCCTATATCCGCTTCGTCGCCATCACCGACAGTGGCGACACGACCATCCGCATCACCGTCGAAGGTCTTGCCTCCGCACCCGAGGTCACCTTTTCCGCGTCGCCCGACAAACCGGACGATGAGATTCTGGCGCAACTGCTGTTCGGGCGCGACCTGACCGAAATCTCGCCGCTGCAGGCGGTGCAGCTTGCCGCCGCCGTGCGCACGCTGACCGGCGGCGGCGGCGGCGGATTGCTCAACGACATCCGCGAACGCTTTGGTCTGGATGATCTGGATATCGTCACCGACGAAGACGGACAGGCCGGCGCGCGCATCGGCAAATACGTGACCGACAACATCTACACCGACGTCACCGTCGGCGCATCGGGCGAGGCGGACGTCAACCTGAACCTCACCATCTCACCCTCGCTCACGGCCCGTGGCAGCGTCGGATCGGATGGCGAAACCGGCTTGGGCATATTCTTCGAAAAAGACTACTGACCGATTGCGGCCGCCTGCTCCGGGCAGCCGCAACATACCGCAACGCATGGGCCAGAAGTCTCGACGCGCCCCCGCCGTCAACCTTGCCAAAGTGTCACAGGGCGCCACGTCCGGGGGACGACCACCAACAGGAGACACCATGAAATTGCCCGCCGCCCTCACCGATCTGTTTCGCCGCGTAGAAACCGTCACCCTTGCCGTCATCATGGTGATCGCGGCGGCACTCTGGGCCTTTGTCGCCCTCGCTTCCGAAATGCTCGAAGGCGACCTGCATGCCTTTGACGAAACGGTGCTTCTGGCCCTGCGCACCCCGTCTGACCCCTCCAATCCCATCGGCGGGCCCCAGCTCGAAATCGCGATGCGCGATCTAACGGCGCTGGGCGGCGTGTCGGTCCTGACGCTGGTGTCGCTGGTGGTTCTGGGGTTTCTGGTCCTGCGAAAGCAGCGCGCCACGGCGGTCTTTGTCGCAATCGCGATCACCGGCGGGCTGGTGCTGTCCTACCTGATGAAGACCGGCTTTTCGCGCCCGCGCCCCGATCTGGTCCCCCACGGCGTCGAGGCCGCAACCGCTTCGTTCCCCTCGGGCCATTCGATGATGGCCGCAGTCACCTATCTGACGCTCGCGGTGATGCTGGCGCGTTCGGAAACCCTGCCGCGTATGCGGGTCTTCTACATCGCGGTCGCCACGCTGCTCACCCTCCTTGTGGGCAGCAGCCGGGTGTTCCTCGGCGTGCACTGGCCCTCGGACGTGCTGGCAGGCTGGATGCTGGGCGCCGCCTGGGCGCTGGGCGTCTGGCTTGTCGCGCGCGAACTGGGCCACCGCCGACAGATCGAACCGGATCAGGCGGAAGACCGCGAGAGCCCCACCCCCACATCTGCACCGTAGACACCCCAACCCGCCGTGGCAGCCGCCGCGACAGCCAGCAGTCGCCCCCGATCCGCGCCATCACGCGCCAGCACCGACATCCCTTGGGTCACGGCAATGGCCAGGTCGGCCAGCATGTCCGCAGGCGTCTCCGGCGACAGCCTTGCCGCAGCGATATCCGCCGCAATCCGGCGCATGATGATGTCGCGCACCGCACGCCGCTCGCCTGCCACCGCCGCGCGCACCTCTGCCGCGTCCGGTGATCCCGTCGCCGCAGCACTTGCCAGCAGACAGCCGGGCGGTGTGGTCTCTCCGGTGAACAAGACCGCCGCCCCGCGCAGCATGTCCCCGACGGCCTCGCGCGCAGTCGGTGCCTGAAACATCGACGCCTCCAGCGCGGCTTGATCGCCCGCATAGCGCCGCATCGCCTCGACAAACAACTGCTGCTTGTTGCCAAAGGCCGCGTAGAGGCTGGGCGCGGTCACCCCCATCGCGGCCGTCAGGTCGGCAATCGACGTCGTCTCGTAACCGCTTTTCCAGAACGCCAGCATGGCCTTTTCCAACACGTCGTCACGGTCGAACGACAGCGGGCGTCCTGTCTTGCGGGGCGGTGTCTGATCATGTTTCATAACGGTCGATATTAAATCTGTTGACTTGCTTGCACAAGAGGCGTCATAGGTTTCATATCGTTCACTATGAAACACTGGAGTCTCCATGTCTCTCACCCAATACCGCGCGCTGGGCCGATCCGGCCTTGTCGTCAGCCCGATGTGTCTGGGCACCATGACCTTCGGCCCCGGCGACTGGGGCGCGGACGAGGCGGCGTCGCGCGCGGTCTTCGATGCCTACCGCGATGCGGGCGGCAATTTCGTGGACACCGCCGATATCTATTCGGGCGGAGCCAGCGAGGTTTTCGTGGGCAAGTTCATCAAACAATCGCAGTCGCGCGACCAGATCGTGCTGGCGACCAAGTTCGGCTTTAACGGCTCGCGCAACCCGCTGGCGGCCACTCAGGGCACTGCCGGCAATCCGCACGCAGGCGGGGCAGGGTCCAAGAACATCCACCGCGCGCTCGACGCCTCGCTTGCGCGGCTGGGCACCGATTACATCGATCTCTACTGGATGCACATCTGGGACGGCGTCACCCCCGCCGAAGAGATCGTGCAGACGCTGGGCGATCTGGTCCGTGCCGGTAAAATCCGCCACTACGCCTTTTCCGACATGCCCGCATGGTTCGCAACCAAGGCCGCGACGATAGCCGCCGAACGCCGCGTGCCGGGCCCGATTGCGATGCAACTGGAATATTCCCTCGTCGCCCGCGACGTCGAGGCAGAGCATATCCCCTCCGCGCGCGACGCAGGCATGGGCGTCATGCCGTGGAGCCCGCTGGCCGGTGGTTTCCTGACGGGCAAATACCGGCGCGAGGACACCGCCGCCACCGGCCGGCTCAGCGGTGCGAACCCCTTTGGCGACAGCAAGTTCACCGCCCGCAACTGGGATATCCTCGCCACCGTGAAAGACATCGCAGCAGAGCACGACCGCACGCCCGCCCAGATCGCACTGGCCTGGGTGATGGCACAGCGCGGCGTGGCCTCCACCCTCATCGGCGCGCGCACGGTCTCGCAACTGACAGGCAACATCGCCGCCGCAGATATCCGCCTGACCGCCGACCAGATCACCCGACTGGATCAGGGCAGCGCTCCGGCGGGCGGGTTTACCGCGGGCCTTGCCTCTCCGATGATCCGGCGCATGATATACGGCGGCCACGACGTTGCGGGATGGTCCGACTGACCCCCGCCCACGCCAGAGCCTAAGCCAGAGCGGTCGTCCTGCAGGCGACCGCACGCCGCATCCTGAACCCGAACCTCAAACCGTCGCCAGCTTTCCGGTGCCCTGCGCAATCTCCCGCGCCTGCTCGCGCAGAACGAACTTCTGGATCTTGCCGGTCGACGTGCGCGGGATCGCCATGAACACGATCCTGCCCGGCACCTTGTAGGGCGCCAGCCGCTCCTTGCACCACGCGCGCAGGGTTTCGGCGTCCACGTCCTGACCCACCACCAGCTCTACGAACGCACAGGGCGTCTCGCCCCATTTCTCATGCGGCATCGCAACCACGGCGACAATCCCGACGGCGTGATGACGGTACAGCGCCTCCTCCACCTCGATAGACGAGATATTCTCGCCCCCCGAAATGATGATATCCTTCGAGCGGTCCTTGAGCTGGATATACCCGTCAGGATACCGCACCCCCAGATCGCCCGAGTGGAACCAGCCGCCCTCGAATGCCTCCTGCGTGGCCTTGGGATTGCGGAAATAGCCCTTCATCACGACATTGCCGCGAAACATCACCTCGCCCATGGTCTTGCCGTCACGCGGCACCGGCTGCATCGTTTCGGGGTCCAGCACATCCAGCCCCTCCAGCGGCAGATAGCGCACACCCTGCCGCGATTTCAGCGCGGCCTGCTCGGCGGCGGGCAGATCCGACCAGCCCTGATGCCAGTCGTTGACCACCGACGGCCCATAGGTCTCGGTCAGCCCGTACAGATGCGTCACATCGAACCCTGCGGTTTGCATATCCGCCAACAGCTTCTCCGGCGGCGGCGCGGCTGCGGTAAAGAACTGCACGGTCCGGTCAAGGTCCCGCTTTTCATGCGCAGGCGCGGAAATCATCAGCGACATGACAATCGGCGCACCGCACAGATGCGTCACACCCTCGTCGGCCAGTGCCGCCCAGATCGGTTCGGCCCGCACCTGGCGCAGACACACATGGGTGCCGATGATCGCAGACAGCGTCCAGGGAAAACACCAGCCGTTGCAGTGAAACATCGGCAGGGTCCACAGATAGACCGCATGTTTCGCCATCGACGTGGTCAGCGCATTGCCCTGCGCCAGCAGATAGGCGCCCCGATGGTGCGACACCACACCCTTGGGGTCGCCCGTCGTGCCGGACGTGTAATTGATCGAAATCGCGTCCCACTCATCCAGCGGCATCAGCCAGTCGAAATCGGCATCGCCCGTCGCCACAAAGTCATCATAGTCCTGCACATCAGAAGCAGCCCCCGGCCCCTGATATTCCGCATCCGCATACTGGATCACCAGCGGAGCCACCTCGGCCAGCGCCAGCGCTTCGCGCATCAGCGGCATGAACTCGCTGTCAACGATCACGATCTTCGCGCGCGCATGGTCCAGCTGAAACGCGATCACCGCCGCATCCAGCCGCGTGTTCACCGAATGCAGCACGCCCCCGCACATCGGCACGCCATAGTGACACTCCAGCATCGCGGGCGTGTTCGCCAGCAGCGCCGACACCGTATCGCCGCGCCCGATCCCCTGCTGCGCCAGCGCCGACGCCAACTGCCGCGACCGCGCGTAGAACTGTGCGTAATTCCGCCTCAGCCCCCCATGCACCACTGCGATATGTTCGGGAAACACCGAAGCCGCCCGTTCCAGAAACGTCAGCGGCGTCAGCGGCTGGTGGTTCGCGGGGGTCCGGTCCAGGTCGGTGTTATACGGGTTTTTGTCCATGACGTCATGCATCCTGCCATTGGGGCGCGCGTTTCTCGATAAAGGCACCAATGCCCTCCGCAGCATCGCGTGCAAGCATGTTATCGACCATAACGCCCGACGCATAGTCATAGGCGTCGGACAGGCTCATTTCCCGCTGAGCGTAATAGGCCCGCTTGCCCGTGGCCAGCGTCATGCTGGACTTCGACGCGATCTTGCGCGCCATCTCCATCGTGGCTGCCTGCAACTCCGCGGGGGCCACACAACGGTTCACCAGCCCGATCTCCGCCGCCCGCACAGCCGGTGTCATATCCCCGGTCAGCAGCATCTCCATCGCGTGCTTGTCGGCGACATTGCGCGACAGCGCCACCATCGGCGTCGAGCAGAACAGCCCGATGTGCACGCCGGGCGTGTTGAACCGCGCACTGTCCGCCGCAATTGCCAGATCGCAACTGGCCACCAGCTGGCAGCCCGCCGCCGCAGCCACCCCCGCCACTTCGGCGATCACCGGCTTGGGGCAGGCCACGATCCCCTGCATGACGCCCGAACACATCCCCATGACCTTGGCGAAATAGGCCTTGCCACCATCAGGGCCAGCCCGTCCCGCCGTCATCTCCTTCAGATCGTGCCCCGCGCAGAACGCAGGCCCGTTCGCGGCCAGCACGACCACCCGCACCGCCGCGTCGCCTCCCGCTTCGGCAAAGGCCGCGGCCAGCGCGCCCAGCATCGCCTCGGACAGCGCATTGCGCCGCCCCTCGTCGTTCAGCGTCAGACGCAAAACGCCGTCCGCATCCAGATCCCGCAAAAGGATATCGTTGCTTGTCATCGGGGTAATCCTGAAAGCCTAGAGCCCGAAAGCCTAGAGAATGTTGATCTCGACACTGTCCGCCAACGTATTGGCGATAAAGCAGTAGCGGTGTGCGCGGTCCTGCATCTGGTCCAGATCTTCAGCCGACACCGCAAACCCGGTGTCGAACCGCACCACCGGATGCAGGTCGATCCGCGTCACCGACATCTGCCCCTTGGGGTTCTTGCCCAGATGCGCCACCGCATAGTCGTGATAGCTTGCCACCGGCCAGCCCGCCTTGGCCGCCAGCGCCAGAAACGTCATCATGTGACAGCTGGACAGGGCAGAGGCCAGCGCCTGCTCGGGGTTGGTGTTGGCGGGATCTCCGCCCCAATCGGGGGCGGAGTCCACACAGATGTCATAGCGGCCATTATACTGTACCGTATGTTCGTTCGAATACGATCCCGTCTGGAAAACGGGCGTCGCGCGGTGCCAGTGCAACTGGATCGCAAGGTCTGACATGACAATATCCCTTTGTGTGAAACGGGCAAGCTTACGCAGCCGCGATCTGCTTCTTGGGATCATAGAATGGCCGGTCAACCACGGTCGCATGCGCCGGGCCGGAATTGGTCACCACCTCGACCTCCGCGCCGATATTGGCATGCTCGGTCGCCACCATCGCCAGCGCGATGTTCTTGCCCAGACGCGGCGAATAGACGGCGGATGTCACCTTGCCGATGGTCTCGCCGTTGCGGCTGATCGCCCAGAACGTCGTGTTCGGGCCCGACAGTGGCTCGCAGTCGATGATGACGCCCACTTGCTTGCGGCTCACGCCCTGATCCTTGATCTTGCGCAGTGCCGCCTTGCCGATGAAATCGGCGTCCATGTCCAGGTTCACCAGCCGGTCCAGCCCCAGCTCGTAGGGGTTGGTGCCCATGTCCGCATCCGCATGGAACGACAGCATCCCGCCCTCGATCCGGCGGATCGAAGATGTGTGGCCGGGTTTCAGACCGAACGGCAGGCCCGCCGCCATGATGGTTTCCCACAACAGATCGCCCTTGGACCCGTCGCGCAGATAGATCTCGTAGCCCAGTTCGCTCGACCATCCGGTGCGCGACACGATCAGCGGAATACCCGCCAGCTCGACCTCGCGCAGCCAGTAATAGCGCAGATCCAGAATGTCGTCGCCAAACAGCGCCTGCATGATCGAACCCGAGTTCGGGCCCTGCAATTGCAGCGGCGACACGTCGGGCTCGCCGATGGTGACATCCAGACCCGAATGGACCGCAACCCCTTGCGCCCACAGCAGAATGTCGCTGTCTGCCAGCGAAATCCAAAAGTGGTTTTCGGCCAAACGCAGCAGGATCGGATCGTTCAGGATACCGCCAGCCGCATTGGTGATCAGGATGTATTTGCACTGGCCCACGGCCATCGAAGACAGGTCGCGGCAGGTCAGCATCTGGGTGAATTTCGCAGCATCCGGTCCGGTGATCTCCACCTGACGCTCGACGCCCACATCGCACAGGATCGCATCGTTCACGAGGTTCCAGAAGTTCTGTTCCGGGTTGCCGAAATCACGCGGGATATACATGTGGTTATAGACCGAAAAGCCTTGCGCGCCCCAGCGCACTGTCGCGTCGAAATATGGCGACTTGCGAATCTGAGTGCCGAACCCGAAATCATCTGCTTGCATTGTAAATCCCTCCCATTTTGCGCTTTGACCCCAGGGGCCAGAGACCGCGTGAACCTCTCGCAGATCTAGAGGCAAACGGGGTCGATAAATGGTCTGAAAAATTCGGAATCTCAGTCCGAACGGGCCGAATTTTCGGCGGCACCCGGCTCGTTTGGGCCGATGCCCTAGTTTCCCGCCTTGGCCGCCAGCTTTGCCAGATTCGGCCGGCCCGATTTCACCTTCCGTACGGCAATGTATGTCATGTACCGGTCGATGTTCAGATCCGCTGCCAGAAGCTCCTCGATCATCACCTGAAACGACGCAAGGCTGGGGCTGATCACCTCCATCACGTAATCCATGCCGCCCCCCGTCGCGATGCAATCGGTGATCTCGTCAAGGTTCTGGATATAGGCCTCGAAGCGGTCGAAATCCGCCTTGCGGTGGTGGGTCAGCGAGACGGTCACGACCACTTGGGTAAAATCGCAGATCCGTTCCAGCGCGATATCGGCACTGTAACTCTTGACGAACCCCGCCGCCTTCAGCCGGTCCAGCCGCGCCCAGCAGGGCGTCGCGGACAGGTTGCAGATCTCGGCCAGCTTGGTCTTGCTCAGCTGCCCGTGCCGCTGCACCGCAGACAAAATGCGGATATCCGTCGCATCCAGACCAACTCTTTTCATTCCACCTGTATCTTTCGCCAGATCTGTCAAAGCCCCGAACAGCAACCTGTCATCGTGGCCTGCATTAGTCTGTAGCGCAAAAATCTCGCACTGCTGCCTGTTTTTGCGACCAATTCTATCGCACCCGCGTCGGCAGGGCCGGGTCGGGCAGGGCCAGGCAGGGCGCGATCGTCG
>JAGXHE010000067.1 GCA_024636445.1 Sulfitobacter sp. | reverse complement strand
GACGACCTTGCAGATGGTCGCCATCGCGGTGCTGTTCTCTCAGGGGATATTCGAGCATTACAGCGTCTCGGCGGGTGGTCTGGGCTGGAAGCTGATGGGCGCCGAATGGTCTGGCCGTGTCGGGCTGTGGCTGTTGTGGATTGCTGCCGCGCTGACGCTGGTCACCGGCTGGGATTACTACCAAAAGGCGTTGCCGCACCTGAAGGAAAAAGTCTGATGGATGTGCTGTATTTCGCATGGGTGCGCGAACGCATTGGTCTGCCGCGTGAACAGATCGAGACCGATGCGGCCACCGTCAACGACCTGGTGGCGGAACTGCGCGCCCGCGAAGATCGCTATGACATGGCGTTTTCGGATCTGGGTGCGCTGCGCGTGGCCCTTGATCAGCAATTGTCCGACTTCGATGCACCGCTTGCGGGCGTGCGCGAGGTGGCGTTTTTTCCCCCGATGACAGGCGGCTAAGCCATGCGCATCACCGTGCAGGAGGCACCCTTTGATCTGGGGGCCGAGGCCAATGCCTTTGCCGCCGGACGCATGGATATGGGGGCCATCGTGACCTTCACCGGCGTGGTGCGCGATCTGCCCGGTGATCCGCTGTTGGCGATGGAAATCGAACATTACCCCGGCATGACCGAGGCGGCGCTGACCGACATCGCCACCCGCGCGCAAGAGCGGTGGTATCTGGGCGACGTGCTGGTGATCCACCGCTATGGCCGGATGGCACCTGGCGAGGCAATCATGATGGTCGCCACCGCCGCCCCGCACCGGCGCGACGCGTTCGAGGCGGCGGAATACCTGATGGATTTCCTGAAGTCCCGCGCGCCGTTCTGGAAGCGTGAGATCACAGCCAATGGCGCATCGGACTGGGTCGAGGCAAAGGACACCGACGAGGATGCGCTGAGCCGCTGGTAGGTCTATCCGTCCGCTGGGCGATGACAGGCCGAGGCAAGGTACACCATGCCGTCCGCATCGAAATGCAACGTCTCGGCCGCAAGTATGCCGCGATGATTGTGGTAGGAGATGACCAGCATCTCGTGACCCTCGAACACGTCTTGCACTGTAAACGTCAAGTCGGGCTGACGCTGCAAGGCTGCGGACCAATAGGCGCGCAACGCCTGCCTGCCGTGGATTTCGCCCCGTCCGACGACTGCAATCGCCTTGGCGGACCGAAACACGATATCGTCGCGGTAGTGGCTCATGATCGCGTCGATGTCGTGGCTGTTCCAGCCGCGTTCCCACGCTTGCGCAAATACCTTGCCGTTCATCGCGAAACCCCTACGGTCAGCGCCGTCAGCCCGCTTGCATCTTGTCGATGTGCGCGCGCATTTCCTCGGCCTCGTGGCGGGCGTCGCGCAATCCGTCCATCGCGGCGCGCAGTTCGGCTTCGGTCTGGCTCAGCTGGTTGGTCAGCTCGGCCTCACGCTGCTGCAAGTATGTGATCGCCTGATCGCGGGTCTCTTCCGCCTCGTGCAACTCCTGGCTCATACGGTCCAGCTCGGCCACGTCGCCCGGTGCAACCCGGCTGAACCGGTGCACCAGCCAATTTGCAAACCACCCAAGGCAGAATGCCACGAATAGGATGATGGCCGTCGCGATAACGAATTCTGTTCTGCTCATTCCGTCGCGTCCTCTGACGGTTCTGACGCATTGCTGCCTGCTGCGTCTTCGGTGCCGTCTTGAGTCCCGTTATCACCCGTTTCTGCGATGCTTTCCAGAGTTGTTTGCCGTTCAGGGGCACTCGGTTCGGGTCGGATCAGCCAAAATTCAATGCGTCGGTTGGCTTCGCGGCCTTCTTCGGTGGCGTTGTCTTCAATCGGACGCTCTTCGCCGTAGCCCTGAGCATCGAAGGTCGAGGTGCGCACGCGGCGGGCGCGAAGCTCGTTCAGAACCGACTGGGCGCGCGCCTGGCTGAGCGCCAGGTTCATTTCTTCGCGGCCCTGACTGTCGGTGTGACCCTGAATTTCCAGACGCAGCTCGCCGCAGACTTTCAGCACCGCGGCGATATCGTCCATGGTGCCCAGGGTGCTGGCGTCGATCGTGGCACTGCCGGGTTCGAAGTTGATCTTTTGCGCGTCGGTGATCGCCTTGATCTGGGCCTCGCATTCATCCGGTGTGGGCAAGGCCGCCTGCGGGTCCAGCTTTTCTTGATAGGTCACGTCGATTTCAAAATCCTGGGCCTCGCCCAGCTTGGCCGCCAGCAGCGCCGCGATCTGGGCGCTCGCATCCGTGCTGCCGGTGTTGCCCGACACGATCAGCTTGTCGGGGGTGACGGTGACGGCACCGTTCGACAGGTGCGAAAGCGATTCCAGCCCCGCAAGTACACGGGTGGACCAGTCCGAGGGCAGCCCCTCGACGACCCGTGCGGCGGTATAGACGCTGTCCGAGCCAAAGCGCGAACGGGCATAGCTGTCGGCGATGTTGCGCAGGTTTTCGGTGCTCAGCCGTCCGCGCAACTGCACCTGACCCTCGGGCGACAGGGTGGCCACAAATTCGGGCGGGCCCTGATCGGGTGCCTGGGTTTCGGGGAGGTTGGCATAAAGCGCAAAGACCTCGGGCAGCGCATTTTCCAGCTCGCCCACCACAGTGTCGAATCTGTCCTGATCGGTGCCTTCCAGCGCCAACAGGGTGATGTCGGCATCCGAGAAGGTCACCGAGCCGCCGCCGATACTGGACAGGGCCGCGATGGATTGCTCGACCGCCTGTCCCCAGCTTGGGGTCGGCACGCCCATACCAACGGTGCAGCGGCCCTGCCCGGACAGACCGGCCTTGAGTGCTGCGTTGAGGATGCGGGTCTGGGCCTTTTCGGTGTCGGCGCTGCAGGCGTCAAAGCGCGCGCCGTCCGCGTCGATGATAAAGCGCAGGGTGAACGGCGTGATGACGGGGCGGGGCGCGGAAATATCCAGCATCAGACGCAAACCCGGAGGCGCGCCGGCCCTCAGTGATTTTTCCAGCGCCAGCTTGTCCTGGACGCTGTCGGTGATCGCGGTGATCGCCACGCGGCCTGCGTTGACCGACACTTTGGCACGCGGCAGCTGTTCCATGGCGACCAAGGCATAGCCCAGCGCGTCCTCCCAACCTTCGGGGGCAGGATAGTCCGCGGTCTCGATCAGGTCGGCCACTGGAATTTCAGTCCCGGCCATCGCGGCAAACCGGTCGGTGATCGTGTCGCGGTCGGTGCTGGTGGGGATCAGGCCGATGATCGAAATGCCCGCATCATTGCGCAGGATCTCGGCGGAAAAGCGGGGCGCGCGAATGGCGTCGGCGATTTCGGCCTCCATCCCGTCGATGACACGGGCGGCATCGACAACCGTGCCTGCGGTGGTCAGTGCCGAAAAGCGGTCGGCTTCGGTCGGGGCGGTGCCTGTCAGCGTGACGGTCAGCCCGTCGGCCTGTACTTCGGCCCATGTGGCCCCTGCATCGTCCAGCGCGTCCCGCACGCCGATCTCTGATGTTTCCTCGATCAGCTTGACCGAGAAATTGGCGGCCACGACCGAAACGGCTGCTGCCGCAACAAAGGTGGTGGCGATGATCAGAACCGAACTGAGACGCATGAGGATTCCGTAGGCAATGACTGGTTGGAACTGTGTTACGCGGCCAACACCGTGGTTTCAATCATACCAGCAGGCTGGCTCCGAAGAATAAGAGCGGAATCATGCCGGTGTCGCGGTTGACGCGGAACAGCTGCAAACACTTTCCCGCATCGCTTGCATCAAAGCCGCGCAACTGCCACGCCATGTGCCATCCCATCGCCCAGGGGCCGAGCAATGCGATGACCATCGCCGGACCCGACGCCAGTGGCAGGCCGGCATAAACCACCGCGATTCCCATCAATCCGACCGTCGCCATCAGGAACCGGCGCAGCCATTGGGGCGAGTTTTCGCCAAACAGACGTGCGGTGGATTTGACCCCGATCAGCGCGTCGTCCTCGGTGTCCTGATGCGCATAGATGGTGTCGTAGAACAGCGTCCACGCGATCCCCGCCAGATAAAGCACCACCGCAGGTGCGGCCAGCGACCCGGTATGCGCGACCCAGATCATCAGAGCGCCCCAGTTGAACGCCAGCCCGAGGAATATCTGCGGCCACCATGTGAACCTCTTGGCGAAAGGATAGATTGCCACGGGCAGCAGGGCCAGCACACCCATGCGTATGGCGGCGGCGTTGAACGTCAGCAGGATCGCGAAGGCAAGCAAGGCCTGAATGCACATCCACACCATCGCTGCGCGCACACTGACCTGCCCCGACGGAATGGGCCGCGAGCGGGTGCGCTCGACCGAGCCGTCGATGTGGCGGTCGGTGATGTCGTTCCACGTGCAGCCCGCCCCGCGCATCAAGAATGCCCCCAGCGCACAGGCGACCACCAGCCACAGATCGTACCAGCGCGGGCTTTGATCGTAGAGTATCGCCAGCGCCAGACCCCACCAGCAGGGTATCAGCAGCAACCATGTGCCAATGGGCCGGTCTGCCCGGCTAAGCCGCAGATAGGGCCGCGCCCAGGCCGGTGCCCAGTGATCGACCCAATTGCCGCTGACCGCATCTGCGACCGATCCTTGGGCGGCGGCGTTTTCTGCGGTCTCTGCCTCTGGTGTGGCGCGGTTGTCTTGCATATGTATCTGTCCATGAGTGACGCGAAGATCCGCCTTTATGTAGACGCACCGCTGGGGCAGGGGCAAACGGTTCCTCTGAACCGCGACCAGGCGCATTACCTTTTCGGGGTGATGCGGCTGTCCGTGGGGGGCGCTGTGCTGCTGTTCAACGGGCGCTGCGGCGAATGGCGCGCAGAGATTTCGCAGGCGGGCAAGCGCGGTGGGGAACTGACCTGCGTGGCGCAGACGGCACCGCTGCGGATGCCGCCCGATGTGTGGCTGCTGTTCGCGCCGATCAAGAAGGCACGCACGGATTTTATCGTCGAAAAGGCCGCAGAGATGGGTGCTGCCCGCATCGTGCCGGTGATGACCGAATTCACCAACGCGGGCCGCGTCCAGCGGGACCGCTTGCAGGCGCACGCGGTCGAGGCGGCCGAGCAATGCGGCGGCACCTATGTGCCGCAGGTCACCGAGGCGCAAAAGCTGGGTCGTTTGCTGGACCAGTGGGACCCCGCGCGCCGCATCCTGTTTTGTGACGAGGCGCTTGCGGGTGATCCGTCGGAACTGCCTGCCGGTGCTGGCCCTTGGGCGATTCTGATCGGGCCCGAGGGCGGATTTTCCGAAGCCGAACGCAAGCGGCTTCGGGGGTTGGACTTTGCGCATCCGGTGGCGCTGGGGCCGCGCATCTTGCGGGCGGATACAGCGGCTGTGGCGGCGATGACGCTGTGGCAGCGGGCCTTGGGGGATTGGTGATGGTGGTGCATTTGGGGCGCTGCCCCCGGCCTGCGGCCTCCCCCGGGATATTTTTGGCCAAAAGAAGCGGAAGGCGTGCGTCATGGCAGTAGGTTTCTTTCGCCCCGAGGCTGTCGCTGCGGTGAAGCGCTGGCGCGAGGCGCTGGTGGGGCTGGCGCTGGCGGTGCTGGGCCTGTGGTGGATCATGGGGCCGGGAGAGCTGCTGGCGCTGGTTGGTGCGGTGCTGGTGCTGATTGCGGGCGGGCTGATCCTGATCGGTATCCAGCGCGGGCGGTTTCGCGGTCCGGGCGGCGGCGCAGGTGCCGTGCAGGTCGACGAGGGAGAAATCACATATTTCGGGCCGCTTACGGGGGGTGTCGTGGCGCTGCGCGAGCTGGAGCGGCTGACGCTGGACCGGGCGATGTATCCGCCGCACTGGCGGCTGGACCAACGCGGATCGCCTGCGCTGATGATCCCCGTCAACGCTGCCGGATCGGATGCGCTGTTTGATGCCTTTGCCAGCCTGCCGGGGCTGCGGACCGAACGGATGCTGAGCGAGCTTGGCGAGGACAGCAAGGCGGCGGTGGTGATATGGGAACGCGCGCCCCTGCGTCCGCAAGCTGCGCGGCTGCATTAGAACGCATGTTCACGTGCTTGCGCCTTGACACTTCTGCGCACGCCCTACACCAAGTCTTGCGACGCATACGAAAGGCCAAAGCGCATGTCTATTCCACAGTCCGGCGGCGGGCCGATCGAACACCACGACCAACTGGCACAGTATCTGGCCGACGGCTGCAAGCCCAAGGAAGACTGGCGCATCGGCACCGAGCACGAGAAATTCGGCTATATCAAGGACACGCTGGAACCGCTGCCGTTCGAGGGCAAGCAGTCGATCGTGGCTGTGCTGGAAGGTCTGCGCGACCGCTATGGCTGGTCCGAGGTGCGCGAAGGCGGGCATCTGACGGGGCTGGAACTGGACGGCGCGAACGTCTCGCTGGAACCGGGCGGCGCGCTTGAGCTGTCGGGGGCACCGCTGGAGACGATCCACGGCACCTGCGACGAGGTCAACGAACACCTGCGTCAGGTCAAGGATATCTCGGACGAGATCGGCGTCGGTTTCATCGGTCTGGGCGCTGCTCCGATCTGGATGCATGACGAGATGCCGCTGATGCCCAAAGGCCGTTATAAGCTGATGGACGCCTATATGGGCAAGGTCGGCACGATGGGGCGTACGATGATGCGCCGCACTTGCACCGTTCAGGTGAACCTTGATTTCGGGTCCGAGGCCGACATGGTGCAAAAGCTGCGCGTGGCTCTGGCGTTGCAGCCCGTGGCGGTGGCGCTGTTCGCCAACTCGCCGTTCTTCGAGGGCAAGCCCAACGGCCATAAATCATGGCGCAGCCGCGTCTGGCGCGATCTGGACCCGGCGCGCACCGGCATGCTGCCTTTCGTGTTCGACGAGGGTTTCGGGTTCGAGGCATGGGTGCAATACGCGCTGCATGTGCCGATGTACTTTGTTTACCGCGACGGCAAATACATCGACGCGCTGGGCATGTCGTTCCGTGATTTCCTCAAGGGGCAATTGCCCGCACTGCCCGGCGAAAAGCCGACGCTGTCGGATTGGGCGGACCATCTGACCACGGCATTCCCCGAGGCGCGGATCAAGAAATTTATCGAGATGCGCGGCGCCGATGGTGGCCCGTGGCGGCGTCTGTGCGCGCTGCCCGCGTTCTGGACCGGTCTGATGTACGATCAGGGCGCGCTGGACGCGGCCTGGGATCTGGTCAAGGGCTGGGACGCCGAAACCCGCGAAGGGCTGCGTGTGGCGGCCTCGATCGACGGGTTGCAGGCCAAGGTCGGTGATGTGTCGATGTTGGATATTGCGCGGCAATCGCTGGAGATTTCCAAGGCGGGTCTGCAAGCGCGCGCACG
>JAGXHE010000066.1 GCA_024636445.1 Sulfitobacter sp. | reverse complement strand
TTATCAGTTTCAAAGAGCGTAGAGACAAAACAAACCGTGATGCGCCCTAACTTCTTGGCGCGCCCCGCCTGCAGTACCTCTGTTTTTCGTTCCGCCTCGTCACCCCCGCGTCTCCGCTCCGGCCCGTCTGGCGCCCCGACTGCGCATCACTGCGCCGCCGGTGAAGGGGGTTCTAAGTCCAACACCCAAAACCCGCAACCCCTTTTTTCAACATTATGACGGTTTTCTGAAAAAACCCTGATTTTGCATATAAATCATAGCCTTGGGTTGCGAATATTTCGCAGACCTTGGGTCAGATCGGATGATTGTTACCCAAGAGAGGCGCATCTGTTAGCGCTCGACAGTATGTGGCCCGACTTATCCACAGGGCTAGACGCAAGATCGACCATCGAGAAGGCGTGTGAATCGCAATTTTCGCGTTTCGAGTCGGTCTGACGAGGCAATTTTTCACCTCCGACTCGTTCTTCGCCATGAATCGCCATCGATTCTGACCGCGATTCAGTCCGGTTTTTTCGAATTTCAGGAAATTCGGGCAGCCTGCCGCTTTGAACAGTGCGATTCTTTGCAGCGAGAGGCCCGTTCAGGCGCCCACTTGCCGGGCAAACTGAAAACATTTCGCTGAAATCGTGGACTCATCGTCAAATGCGCCACCAAGGCGGTCGGGCAAATCAAGCCGTCGCGCGTTTGGGCCAGCGCAGCCGCAGGGCAAGCAAGCCCATAATAATCGCCATATAGACGAGCGGCTCGATCTGAATGCCTTTGACCAGCCAGATGTAATGTACGCCCCCGAGTACAGCCGCCACATAGACCAGCTTGTGCAGTCGGCGCCACGCGACAGGCCCCAGCTTGCGTATAGACCGATTGTTCGATGTCACCGCCAGAGGGATCATCAGCACAAACGCGGCAAATCCGATGGTGATATAAGGACGCTTGATGATGTCCGCCCAGATCTGGCTCCAGATCTGCACGTCGAGAAACAGCCAGACGGCAAAGTGCAGGCAGACATAGGCGAAGGTCACCAGCCCTGTGGCGCGCCGAAAGCCTATCAGGTTCAGACCCGCAAAGCGGCGCAGCGGCGTAATCGCCAGCCCGGCAATGATCAGCTTCAGCGCCCATTGGCCCAGCTCGTGCTCGAGCCCCTTGACCGGGTCACGGCCCAGACCGCCGGTAAACGCCAGATACAGCAACCACGGGACCGGCAGCAGCAACACTATATACACGAGCCACACGGGAACGCGGCGCGCCAGCATATTCAGACGGTCGATCATCAAAGGTCCCTGCCAGCGGCTCAGAAGTTCGCCTTGAGGTCCATGCCCTCGTAGAGACTGGCCACCTCTTCTTCGTAGCCATTGAACATCAGCGTCGGGATACGACGGGCAAACAGCCCCCCGCCCACAGGGCGTTCACTGGCCTGCGACCAGCGCGGGTGGCTGACGTTCGGGTTCACGTTGCTGTAGAACCCGTATTCGTTCGGGGCCGACTTGTTCCAGCTGGTTGGCGGCTCTTGGTCCGTCAGGGTGATCCGCACAATCGACTTGATCGATTTAAAGCCATACTTCCACGGCACCACCAGACGCATCGGCGCGCCGTTCTGGTTGGGGATGTCCCTGCCGTAGATGCCCGTCGCCATGATCGTCAGCGGATGCATCGCCTCGTCCAGGCGCAAGCCCTCGACATAGGGCCAGTCCAGCACGGGATAACGCACGCCCGGCATTTCATCGGGGCGCAGCGCGGTTTCAAAGGCCACGTATTTCGCGCCGGACTGTACGCCCGCCATGTTCAGCAGATCGGCCAGTTCGAACCCGTTCCAGGGAATAACCATCGACCACGCCTCGACACAGCGGAACCGGTAGAGGCGTTCCTCGATGGTCATCGCCTTCATGATGTCTTCCAGCGCGTAATCGGCAGGCTTGTCGACCATACCGTCGATCTTGACGCTCCACGGCTGGGTGGTCAGCGCGTCGGCATATTGCGCCGGGTCTTCCTTGCCGGTGCCGAACTCGTAGTAGTTGTTGTACTGGGTGATGTCTTCCCAGGGGTTCGGCTCCAACGTGTCCTGCGCCTTTGCACCGGACGCCATGCCCACGAACCCAAGACCCGCAGCCCCCGCCATCAGCTGCCGCCGGTTCAGGAACGCGGCCTCGGGCGTTACGTCGCGATCAGTCAGTGTATTTGTCCAGCGATTGGCCATTTGGATCGTCTCCCCGTCGGTTTCATAAATTATGTACAGAATGTGGGGTAAATATGTACAAACACCAGCCACCTCACGCGAAGTTGGCTGCGGTGTAACAAATGGCGGTTACGGGGGGAGAGGGCTGTTTGCGTCTGTCATCTCGCCACAGGATCGCTCGCATAAGGGTAGGTCTTGCAAGACTTGGCTGCAAGTCACCCGTCCGGAATCAAGGTACGTAGCAACGCCGGACAGCGCCCGACCGCCCCATGGGCGGGCGCTTTGGCAGCGTTGTCTACCATCTCTTCCTTACGCCAAAGCAGTGAAAAAAGTGGTGTAGGCTTGTGTTGCAATGCCCACCCGCGGTCAGCCGCTGCCCTGTGTACCGATCCCCAGCATCCGTTCAGTATCTAACCCTCGGTAACGGGCACTACCCCTCTGCACCCATACTCGGGTATATCTCATTCATCGGAACAGAACGGCCATTGTCCTGCATGATCCGCACATGACGCCGCCGCAGCAGGCGCGGCTCGGCCACGCCGACGGAATGCGATATCACCTCGACCTCGTGGATGATCTGCTGGGCATAAAGCGCCACCCGCGCGTCCTTGTCCTCGACCACCAGCCCCTTTTGCAGGCGCGGATCGTGCGTGGTGATGCCGGTGGGGCAGGTGTTCTTGTTGCACTTCAGCGACTGGATGCAGCCCAGCGCAAACATGAACCCCCGCCCTGATGTGACAAAATCGGCGCCCGCCGCCAGTGCCCAGGCCACATCGCTTGGATTGACCAGTTTACCACTGGCAACCAGCCGGATGCGGTCCTTCAGCCCCGCCTCGTTGCGCAGGTCAGCGGCCAGAGGCAGCGATTCACGCACGGACATGCCAACCAGATCGATCAGCGGCATCGGTGCCGCCCCCGTGCCACCCTCGCCGCCGTCAATGGTGATGAAATCGGGCGCGCAGTCCTGCCCGCGCTTCTTGATGGTCTGCATGAAGTCGCGAAACGAATTCCGGTCCCCCACCACGGTCTTGATGCCGACGGGCTTGCCGGTGATGTCACGCAGGCGCACGATCATATCCAGCAGATCGTCCCAGTCGTCGATCTCGACGTGGCGGTTGGGCGAAATGGCATCGACCCCGACCCGAAGCCCCCGGATTTCTGCGATCTCGGGCGTGACCTTGGCGCCGGGCAGGATGCCGCCCTTGCCGGGTTTGGCCCCCTGCGCCAGCTTCAGTTCGAACATCTTGACCGAGGCGTGCGCCGCGATCTTGCGCAGCTTGTCTTCGTCCAGATTGCCATCGACATCGCGCACCCCGAACTTGGCAGTGCCGATCTGAAAGACGATGTCGCAGCCTCCCTCGAGGTGATAGGGACTAAGCCCGCCCTCGCCGGTGTTCATCCAGATGCCGGCCTTGGCAGCCCCCCGGCTGAGCGCGCGCACCGCAGGTCGTGACAGTGCGCCATAACTCATGCCGGAAATGTTGAAGAATGAATGTGAAGTATAGGGCATCCGCGCACCGGACCCGATCACCATCGGCTCGGAACTGGCAAACTGGTCATCCAGCGGCGGAAAGGCGGCATTGACGAAAATCGGTGTGCCCACGATCGACAGGTTGCGCGTCGAGCCGAACGCCACGGTGTTGCTGTGCGGCTCGCCCGTGCGCTTGATCCAGTCGCGTTGCGCGCGGTTGAAGGGCAGCTCTTCGCGGTCCATCGCGAAAAAATACTGACGAAAGAATTCACCCAGCGTCGAGAATATATGCCGAAAGCGCCCGATCACCGGATAGTTCCTGCGGATCGCGTCTTCGGTCTGCATCCTGTCGGACACGAACAGCACCAGCACGAACAAAAGCCCCGCACCGACCAATCCGATGAACACAAAGGCAAGGAATTCCAGCACCGTCAGTGTCATGTCCATTTCGCTGTCTCCGTGTTGACCAATTCGGGCGCACATTGGGGCCAGAAAGGTGTCAGGTGCAAGCCGATGCCGACAAACGCAAAGGGGCGCCCGGTTGGGGCGCCCCTTGCTATTCTACCATGTGGCTCAGTGCACCACGGCGTCATAGGGTCTGGGCCGGTTGGTCCCGCCGACGCGGTCGCCGATAATCAGCCCCTCGCTGCCCGCGGTGACTGGGATCGTGTCGCCGTCCATGACATCCCCGGCAAGCAGCATCTCGGCCAGCGGGTTTTGCAGCGTGTTCTGGATCACCCTTTTCAGGGGGCGCGCCCCGAACACCGGGTCATAGCCTTCGTCCGCCAGCCATTTGCGGGCAGCATCGTCCAGTTCCAGCGAGATCTTGCGCGCCGCCAGACGTTTCAGCAAACGCGCCATCTGGATATCGACGATGCCATCCATGTTGTCGCGGCTGAGCCGGTCGAAGATGATCGTCTCGTCCAGACGGTTCAGGAACTCGGGGCGGAAATGTGCCCGCACCGCATCCATCACGTCGCGTTTGGCCCCGGCCATATCGCCACCGTCGGGCAGTTGGCTGAGTGCCTGTGCGCCGAGGTTGCTGGTCAGGATGATCAGCGTCTGCTTGAAGTCGACCTTGCGGCCCTGCCCGTCGGTCAGCACCCCGTCGTCCAGCACCTGCAACAGCACGTTGAACACATCCGGGTGCGCCTTTTCGACCTCGTCGAACAGCACGACCTGATAGGGCCTGCGCCGCACGGCTTCGGTGAGAACGCCGCCCTCGTCATAACCGACATAGCCCGGAGGGGCACCGATCAGACGCGCGACGCTGTGTTTTTCCATCAACTCGGACATATCCAGACGCACCATCGCGTTGTCGTCGTCGAACATGAAGTTCGCGACGGCCTTGGTCAGCTCGGTCTTGCCGACGCCGGTTGGCCCAAGGAACAGAAAGCTGCCAAGGGGTCGGTTTTCGTCGTTCAGACCGGCCCGCGCACGGCGCACCGCATTGGCCACCGCATGCACGGCGCTGTCCTGACCCACCACGCGGCTGTGCAGCTGGTCTTCCATCCGCAACAGCTTGTCACGCTCGCCTTCCAGCATCCGCGAGGTCGGGATACCGGTCCAGCGCTCGACCACGCTGGCGATCTGCTCGGGGCGCACGGTGTCGGCTGTCTTGGCATCCGCCTCGGTCGCGTCCAGCGTCTCTAACTGGCGTTCCAGCTGCGGGATCACCCCATAGGACAGCTCGCCCGCCTTGGCCAGATTGCCCTCACGCTTGGCGATGTCCAGATCGGCGCGGGCGCGGTCCAGCTGTTCCTTGATCCCCTGAGCAGAGGCGATGGCATCGCGGTTGGTCTGCCACTGCGCCGTCATTTCCGCACTTTGCTCCTGCAGATCGGCCAGATCCTTTTCCAGCGTGCCCAGACGGTCCTTGCTGGCCGCGTCATCCTCGGCGCGAAGGGCTTCGGCTTCGATCTGCAATTGCAGGATCTGACGGTCGAGTGCATCGAGCTCTTCGGGCTTGCTGTCGACTTCCATGCGCAGACGGCTGGCGGCCTCGTCCACAAGATCGATGGCCTTGTCCGGCAGGAAACGGTCGGTGATATAGCGATGGCTCAGCGTTGCCGCCGCGACCAACGCACTGTCACTGACCCGCACCCCGTGGTGCATCTCGTATTTTTCCTTGATGCCGCGCAGGATGCTGATCGTGTCCTCGACCGTGGGTTCCTGCACCAATACGGGCTGGAACCGGCGGGCCAGAGCCGCGTCTTTTTCCACATACTTGCGGTATTCAGTCAGCGTGGTCGCACCGATACAGTGCAATTCACCGCGCGCCAGCGCAGGTTTGATCAAGTTTGCCGCATCCATCGCGCCATCGGCCTTGCCCGCGCCCACAAGCGTGTGCATCTCGTCGATGAACAGGATGATCTCGCCCGCAGCGTCGGTGACTTCGTTCAGAACCGCCTTCAGGCGCTCCTCGAACTCGCCGCGGTATTTCGCACCGGCGATCAGCGCGCCCATGTCCAGCGCCAGCAGCTTCTTGTTGCGCAGGCTTTCGGGCACGTCGCGGTTGATGATGCGCAAAGCCAGACCTTCGGCAATCGCGGTTTTACCCACGCCCGGTTCCCCGATCAGAACGGGGTTGTTCTTGGTCCGGCGGCTGAGCACCTGCATCGTGCGGCGAATTTCCTCGTCACGGCCGATGATCGGGTCGATCTTGCCCTGCTCGGCGCGCGCGGTCAGGTCGGTGCTGTATTTCTTCAGCGCTTCATAGCTGTCCTCGGCACTGGCCGTATCCGCGGTGCGTCCCTTGCGGATGTCGTTGATCGCGGAATTCAGCGCCTGCGCGGTGACTGAGCCCTGTTCGAGCGCCGTCTTGGCACCGGATTTGACCATGCACAGGGCCATCAGGACACGCTCGACCGGCACAAAGCTGTCGCCAGCTTTCTTGGAAAGCGCCTCGGCCTCGGCCAGAACCTTCATGGTGGTGTTGTCGAGATAGACCTGCGCCGCATCGCCGGTCACGCGGGGCATCTTGTCCAGCGACAGGGTCAGCGCTTCGGTCACGCGGGCGGCGTTGCCCCCGGCGCGTCCGATCAGATTGCTGGCCAGCCCCTGATCATCATCCATCAATGCTTTCAATATGTGCTCGGGCGCCAGACGCTGATGGCTTTCCCGTGTGGCGATCGTCTGCGCTGCTTGCACGAAGCCGCGCGACCGCTCTGTGAACTTGGACAAGTCCATAGATATTCTCCTTTGTAAAAGCGCCCCGATGATGTCGCGTGCCTGACTGTGCAGCACACGTGACGGTGAGGGGCCTTGATCCTAAATTGGGCACCGCAGCGACCCGGTTCAAGATTTCGATGGGTTTAATTCACCATTTGTGTCGGTTGGTGCGCACGATGATGGCCAGTGGTATGGCCAGTGGATCAATCCAGCCTCGGCACCAGAGTGTGCCCGGACCGATGACCCGTCGATTCGCGCGAAATCTCGCGGATTCCGAACGAAAACCTTCGAAAAAGTCCTTAATTATCAATATGTCAAAAAAATGTTAATGTCCTGTGCAACCGTAAGCCCATGTCAAACGTTTATTGGTCAGACGACAACATACAGGTGTTAAAATGCAACAGTATCCAGTCGAGTTGAACAACGTAATCTATAATGCGACGACACAAAGCTTTGAGGCATTGGTCGCAGTCCACACACCACAAGGTACACGCCGTTATGCCTGTGCAATCGATGCGCCCATTACCATGACGTATTCCGACGCGGCCACCGGCCTTGCGACACAGGCATTGCGGCGGCACGAAGGGAGCGCAGGTTTGTCTTCCTCGCTCAATCTGGCCGACGCCCAGACCCGCGCCCGCGCAGGCAAGCCCAAAGCGCGTCGCGCACTGAACATTGATCCCATTGCTATGTTGCGTCGCCTCGCAGCATAGCATCGCGGCCCGCTCTGAGGTGTACTTCTGTCCCCGCACCTTATGATGCCGCACTGCCAGAGACATGTGCCTGCCTGCTAGGTCTCTGTTTACTGCCCGGATGTGCGAAAGCCATCCGGGCGTTTTTTTGTCCTGACATCCCATGCTTGCCGCAACGGCCTCTTTCGGGCTAAGCGCATCCCAGCGCAAAGGAGCCCGCACATGACCCAATCGCCCAATGACCGCCTTATCGTCGCCCTTGATGTCCCCAACGCCGTCGCCGGTTTGAAACTGGCACAGGATCTGGGGGACGCCGTGACCTTCTACAAGATCGGGCTGGGGATGCTGACAGGGGGCGGGCTGGGTCTGGCCAACGAGCTGAAGCAGGAACAGGGCAAACGCATCTTTCTGGACATGAAGCTTTTTGACATCGGTGCCACGGTCGAGGCCGCCGTGCGCGGGCTGGCGCAGTTCGATCTGGATTTCCTGACCGTGCACGGCGACCCGCACGTGGTCCGCGCCGCGAAAGAGGGCGCTTCGGGGTCTGACATGAAGATCCTGGCTGTCACTATACTGACCTCGCTGGACCGTGCCGATCTGGACGACAGCATGATCAAGGACGGAGATACCGCCGATCTGGTGGTAGAACGCGCGGGCCGCGCCTTTGACGCAGGGGCCGACGGCATCATCGCGTCACCCCAAGAGGCCGCGATGATCCGCGCCCTGCCCGAGGCCTCGGGCCGCCTGATCGTGACGCCCGGCGTGCGCCCGGCAGGCGCTGATCTGGGCGACCAGAAACGCGTGGCCACTCCGGCGCAGGCGATCGCTGACGGGGCCGATCACATCGTCGTCGGACGTCCGATCTGGGCCTCGGCAAGCCCGGCCCAGGCCGCAAGAGACATCCTTGCCAGCCTGCCCTGATAGCGGGGCCCGATAGCAGAGAATGTGTGAAAATTGGCACAGGCCACCCCATATAGGGCAGGTCTGGAATTCCCTACTCGCGTGAAAGGCGAAAACTGGCTAATTTAACTACAGGTGATACTCCCCGACGAACTGGTTCTTCCTGTAGTTCGTCAACTCCCCCCGCTCATTAGGCGGGGGGTTTTTCATGACATAACGAAAATTCATCGCCACCAGCCCCCGACAGATATGACGCCAGCCGCGTCTGGAACTGCGGGACCGCCTTGGGATGGGCGATGAATAACTGCGGCGTCATCAGGTGCCAGCTTTGACCCTCGTTCCCCAGCACGATCTGCGACGCTGCATCTTCCGGCAGATGCCCTGCGAAAAACCATTTGTCGCCAGTGTCTTCGACAAAGCGCTTGCCCCAGATCACCGCATCTGTCGGCACGCAAAGCCCCAGCTCTTCTCGGGTTTCGCGCAATGCGCAGGCCAGCGGGCTCTCGCAGCCTTCACGCCCGCCGCCGGGCAGGTCCATGTGGTCGGGCCACGGGATAGCGGGGTGGTCGTCACGCCGGATCACTGCCAGCCGCGCACCAATGAAAAGCGCCAGCTTCGCGCCATCAAATGGCATGTTCATTTCCGCATCCCCGCGTTAATATCAACCCTACTCTAGCACAGATGCAAACCCATGCCTGCCCTCTGCCGAGACTGCCTGCACCAATTCGACACCGCGCGCCGCTGTCCGGCCTGCGCCAGTCCGCGTGTCATAGCGCATCCCGAACTCGACAGCCTGAGCATCGCGCATATGGATTGCGATGCCTTCTACGCCTCGGTCGAGAAACGCGACAATCCCGCGCTTGAAGGCAAGCCGGTGATCATCGGCGGCGGCAGGCGCGGCGTGGTGTCCACCGCCTGCTATGTCGCGCGCATCCGCGGCGTGCGCTCGGCCATGCCGATGTTTCAGGCGCTGAAACTGTGCCCCGACGCGATCATCGTCAAACCCCGCATGGCCGCCTATGTCGACGCTTCGCGCGCGATCCGCGCGATGATGGAAGACCTGACCCCCGCGATCCAGCCGCTGTCGCTGGACGAAGCGTTCATGGATCTGTCGGGCACCCAGCGGCTGCACGGCGCCCCGCCTGCCGTCATGCTGGCCGGGCTGATCAAGCGGATGCGCAGCGAACTGGGGCTGACCGGCTCAATCGGGCTGTCGCACAACAAGTTTCTGGCCAAGATCGCCTCGGACCTCGACAAGCCGCACGGGTTTTCGGTGATCGGCAAGGCCGAAACCGAAAGCTTCCTGCATGACAAACCCGTCCGCCTGATCTGGGGCGTCGGCAATGCCGCACAGGCGTCACTGGACAAGGCGGGGATTCGCAGCTTTGCCGATCTGAAACGCTGGGACCAGCAGGACCTGATCGCCCGCTTCGGTGCGATGGGCGACCGGCTGTGGCATCTGGCCCGCGGCATCGACGCGCGGCGGGTGACGGCGCACGAGCCGATGAAATCCATCTCGAACGAAACCACCTTCAACGACGACACAGCCGATCCCGATATTCTGGACGGACACCTGTGGCGCATGGCCGAAAAGGTGGCAGACCGCGCCAAGGCCAAGGATCTGGCAGGCCGCGTCGTCACGCTGAAACTCAAACGCGCCAACCACACGACGCTGACGCGCCGGTTGTCGCTGCACAGCCCGACGCAGATGGCCGACACCATCTACCGCACAGCACGCGCCCTGTTCGATCAGGTCGGCAGCGAGGGCCCCTACCGCCTTCTGGGCTGCGGCATCTCGGATCTGACCAGCGCCGACAGGGCCGACACCGAGGGCGATCTGCTCGACCCTAACAAGGCCAAACGCAGTCAGGCGGAACGCGCCACCGACCAGATCCGCAGCCGCTTTGGCCCCGACGCCATCGTCAAGGGCCGCGCTTTGCGTTAGCGGACTGGCCTAGTCAAACCCGACGAAGCGCGCCGTCTCGCTGACATCGCGCCGCCGCGACACGACGGAGTTTGCCGAAAATTCTTCGTCCGGCCACCCCAGCGCCACGCAGGTCAGAATCACCTGATCGTCGGGAATACCCGCATGTTCGCGCACCACCGGCGACTGCATGATGCCTTGTCCGTTGATCACAGCGCCCAGACCGCGGCTCCACGCAGCCAGCACCAGCCCGTAGGTCACCGCCCCCAGATCGAAATGCGCGATCGTGCCCCCCTCGAGTTCCTTGTCGAAGGTGACGACCACGGACACCGGCGCATCAAACTGGCGAAAGCCGCGCATGACCCAGTCCTGCCGCCTTTCCTTGTTGTCGCGCTCGATGCCCATCGCCTCGAACAACTGCACCGCAATCGCGACCTGCCGGTCGCGGTGCACGCCCTGATAGGCCCCGTGATCCACGATCTCACGCTGCGGCGGCACACCCGACAGCATCCGCTCAGAGTTGCCGGTGCGCACAGCCTCAAGCGGGGCACCGGTCAGAACGTGAAAATGCCAGGGCTGGGTGTTCATCGACGACGGCGCGCGGTTGGCCAATGCGATGACCTCTTCCAGCAGTTCGCGCGAAACAGGGTCCGGCTTGAACCCTCTGATGCTGCGCCGCTCGGAAATTGCCTGATCCAGATCCATCGTTGTCTCTCCCCTGAAATGTCTCAAGGGCCACGCTACCTGCAAAAACCGCAGGGACCAGCGTAACGACGCGTCAGATCATTCGGCAGCCAGCGGCATGCGCTCCTGACCGATCAGCGCAATCTCCGCCACAACCGTCGCCAAACGTGCGCGCACGTCTTCAAAGCCGCCATTGGGCCGCACCAGCGCTTCGTTCATGTACAGCGACCGATCAATCTCGACCTGAACCGCATGCTGCCCGCGCGCAGGACGCCCGTAGGCCTGCGTGATATAGGCCCCGGCAAAGGGTGCGTTGCGCGTCACGACAAACCCGGCTGTGGCGAACGCCGCCTCGATCCGGTCCACGACCTCGCCTGCGGCGGCAGCTCCGAAACGGTCGCCCAGCACCACGTCCGGCCGCTTCATCCCGCCGCGCACGACACTGTCTATCGCCTCATGCGGCATCGAATGGCAGTCGATCAGCACCGCCTGCCCGTGCCGCCGATGCGCCCCGTCCAGCAATTGCTGCAACATCGCGTGATAGGGCCGCCAATACAGATCGATCCGCCGCTCTGCCTCTTCCAGCGTCAGCTTGCCGCGATAGATCGCACGCCCGTTGGCCACCACGCGCGGCACCACGCCCAGCCCCGAGGCGACGCGCGGATTGTGCCCGCGCGGACGAACCCCTTCGATCAGCGCCGGGTCCAGCTCGTCCGCCGCCCGGTTCAGATCAACAAAGGCACGCGGCGCGCCAGCCTTGAGAAAACTCGCACCAAAGCGCGGCGCGCAATCAAACAGCATATCGACAAAGGCATCTTCGGACGACCGCACCTGATGCTCGTTCAAAACGGTACTGCGCAGGAATCGCCAGGAATAATCGCGCCCGGAATGGGGCGAGGCAAACACGACACAGGACGTGTTCACATCCGGGTGCAGGACTTCATAGGCGAGCTTGGGCATTGGATCTCCTCGTGGAAATAACATAGCGCATGAAATACGCTTATCAAAAGCCCTTGATCCCGCTTACGACTCCTTTTATACGCCGCCCTACCGGCGCGAAATCTCGCGCCCCATTTTTGTTTTGGGGCAAAGTTTTGCGAAGGCCAGAGTGGGCGATTAGCTCAGCGGTAGAGCACTTCGTTGACATCGAAGGGGTCACAAGTTCGATCCTTGTATCGCCCACCATACTATTCACTGTTCGGGCATCCCGCCCGGACGCCCGCAACCCCGGCGCTGCTTCGCGCCATGAAACATGAGGAAGAAGCGCCATGAAGGTTCGCAACTCGCTCCGCTCGCTCAAAAACCGGCACCGTGACTGCCGCGTTGTGCGTCGCAAAGGCCGTGTGTACGTCATCAACAAGACGCAGCGCCGGTTCAAAGCCCGCCAAGGTTGAGCTTACGCAAGATCATCTTTTAAAGAGCCGCCCCTCGTGGGCGGCTTTTTTTATGTTCGATTCCCTTCTGTCATCACTTCTTTTGGCCCCAAATATCCCGGGGGAGGCGCGCAAGCGCCGGGGGCAGCGCCCCCAGACAGATCCTACGGCCTTGCGCCTTGAGCATAAGACCATAAGTTACCCCCAAACCCCTGACCGAAAGGCATTCAAGATGACCGACACCTACACGCCACCCGACGTCTGGACCAACGACGCCCAAAGCGGCGGCAAATTTGCCAACATCAACCGCCCCACCGCAGGACCGACCCACGACAAGGACCTGCCCGTCGGCAAGCACCCGATGCAATTGCATTCGCTGGCCACGCCGAACGGCGTCAAGGCGACCGTGATGCTCGAAGAGTTGCTGGAAAAAGGCCACGCAGGCGCCGAATACGACGCCTACCTGATCAACATCGGCGAAGGCGACCAGTTTTCCTCGGGCTTCGTCGATATCAACCCGAACTCGAAGATCCCCGCTCTGATGGACCGCTCTGGCGACGCCCCCGTGCGCGTGTTCGAGAGCGCATCGATCCTGTTTCATCTGGCCGAGAAATTCGGTGAATTCCTGCCCGCCTCCGGCCCTGCCCGCACCGAAGTGATGAACTGGGTGATGTGGCAAATGGGCAGCGCGCCCTATCTGGGCGGCGGCTTTGGCCACTTTTACGCCTACGCGCCGGAAAAATGGGAATACCCGATCAACCGCTTCACGATGGAGGTCAAACGCCAGCTCGACGTGCTGGAACGCCAACTGGCCGACCATCCCTATGTCGCCGGTGACGACTACACCATCGCCGATATCGCGATCTGGCCCTGGTATGGCCAGTTGGTTCTGGGGCGTCTGTACGAGGCCGCGACCTTCCTTGACGTCGAAAGCTACACCAACGTGATGGCCTGGGCGAAAAAGATCGACGACCGCCCCGCCGTCAAACGGGGCCGCATGGTCAACCGCGCCTTTGGCGCACCCGAATTCCAATTGCGCGAACGTCACGACGCGTCGGATTTCGAAACCCAGACTTGGGACAAGATCGGCAACGACAGCGAAAGCTGATCCGCCTCGGTCCGGGCGGCCCTTTCAGTGGCTGCCCGCGATCATCACCGGCTGCGCCCGACCTGACGGCAGATCAGGATCACCGGCAACACCCCGACAGCGACAATCACCAGTGACGGCACCGCCGCCCCGTCCAGCCGTTCGTCGCTGGCCAGACGATACGCCTGCACCGCCAGCGTGTCGTAGTTGAATGGCCGCATGATCAGCGTGGCAGGCAGCTCTTTCATCACGTCAACGAAAACGATCAGCGCGGCGGTCAGCAGGCTGGGCGTCAGGATCGGCAAATGCACCCGGCGCAGCGTCGCCATCGGCCCCTTGCCCAGCGACCGGCTGGCCGCATCCATATTCACATGCACCAACGCCTGCCCGCCCTCGTAGGCCCCCAAGGCCGCTGCCAGAAACCGCACCATATAGGCGATGATCAGCAGCCAGATTGATCCGGTGATCAGCAGACCCGTCGAGATGTCGAAGGTGGCCCGCATCCACGCATCCAGTCGGTTGTCAAAGGCGGCAAAGGGCACCATCAGCCCCACCGCGATCACCCCGCCCGGCACCGCATAGCCCAGCCGCGCCACATAGGCGGCCCCGCGCGCCAGAGGTCCGGGCTGGATGCGGTTGTAAAACCCCACGGCAATCGCCGCCCCCAGCGTCAGAACCGCAGCAATCGTGGCCAGCGTCACCGAGTTTTGCAAAAAACCCAGATACCGCGCGCTGGTCAGGTCCTGTTCGGACGACAGACCCATGGTCACCAGAATAGCGATCGGCAGCAATGCCCCCAGCAGCACCGGCACACCGCACAGCACCATCGCCAGCATAGCCCGCGCACCCGAAAGCTCGACCGGGGGATTGCCGCCTTTGTTGCCGCGCGACGGATCGTGGTACTTTGCCCGCCCCCGCTGCGCACGCTCCAGCATCGCCAGAAGCAGCGCAAAACTCAGCAAACACAGCGCCAGTTGCGCGGCCCCCGTGCGGTCGCCCAGGCTGAACCAACTGGTGTAAATTCCCGTGGCAAAGGTCTGAACGCCAAAATAGGCGACGGTGCCAAAATCGGCGATGGTCTCCATCACTGTCAGCAGCACGCCCGCCGCAATCGCCGGTCGTGCCAGCGGCAGGCTGACCTTGAAGAACGCACCCCAGACCGAACTGCCCAGGGCCCGCGCCGCCAGAAACGTCGTGCCCGACTGCTGAAGAAACGACGCCCGCGCCAGCAGATAGACATAAGGATAGAGCACCAGCACCAGCATCAGCGCAGCGCCCCCCAGACTGCGGATCTCCGGGAACCAATAGTCGCGCGGCCCCCAGCCCATCACCGCCCGCAACGTCGATTGCACCACGCCGGGGTGATCCAGAACACTGGTATAGGCATAGGCCAGCACATAGGCCGGAAAGGCCAGCGGCAGCACCAGCGCGATCTCGAACACCCGAACACCGGGAAACCGCGTCATCGTCACCAGCCACGCCGCACCGACGCCGACCATGAAGGTGCCCGCCGACACCAGCAGAACCAGCGCCAGCGTATTGCCCACATAGCGCGGCAGCACCGTCTGCATCAGGTGCTTTACCGTGTCGAAACCACCGCCAAAGGAGGCAAGCAAAACCGCCACCATCGGCAGCAGACAGATCGTCGCCGCCATCAGGGCAACGGTCGACAGCCCACGTGGCGCCAGCCGTGTCTTTGCGGGCCGCCCCGCCGTATGTCTTGCCTGATCGCTCATTGCCCTTATGTCGACCATTTCAGTCGGAATGAAAAGGGTACAGCCGACACCCTAGCCCTGCTCGAAGAATTCCAGAATGTCATCGAACACACGAGGCTCTGCCACGTAAAGCAGATGCCCCAGGCCGGGATAAAACGTGATCGGCGCGCCTCCGATCTCCCTGGCGAACCGGCGCACTTGCCGTGGCCTGAACACCGTGTCGGCGCTGCCTGCAAAGAAATGCACCTGTCCTTGCGGCAATGCGAAATCCTCGGGCAGTTGCCAACCGACCAGCGCCAAAGTGTGTGCCTTGAAGATGTTGAACGACGGCTCGACCACGATCTTTTTCTCGCGCCCGGCGATGCGGGCGATATCATCCGCCCGCTCGGGCGACCGCGCGCCTTCGCGCCCGTATAGCAGCACCGGGAAATAGTCCTCCCAAACCTTGCGGGAGTTCACCGACCTCGCCCGCGCGGCGGCCACCAGAATGTCGTCGACCCCCCGCAGCCCGGTCTGCGCCCCGCCGCCGAATTCAACGGCACTGGACATCGCGGCCACCTGCGCACGCGGCCCGATCTGCTTGGCCGCCAGCATCGCAATCGGCGCACCGGTGGAAAAGCCCAACAGCTTGATCTGCTTGTCAGGATAGCGTTCGGCCAGCGTCACGATGGTCTGTGCTGCACGTGCGATATTCAGCGGGCCATCCAGTGGCCGTCCGTCCATGCCGGGAAATCTGTAGGCGGCAAAGGCGTATCCCTTGGAATGCCATGCCACCACCGGATCGAAAATGCCCAGCGGCGTCATCGAGCCGGGCACAAGGATCAGCAGCTTGTCCTGCACCGCGATGTCGGCCGCGTTGAACAGCAACGGGGTAACCGGCGCCTCTGCGGTTTCAGGCTTGGTGCCGCAGGCCGCCAAAAGGCTGCACACCATCAACACCCTTGTCATCCACATGCGCACGTCTGCCCCTGATCCATCCCGACGGCTTGGCCGTCTCATGCCACAGTCCTAGCCGCGCCAAGCGGCATCCACCAGCCCGACGGCGATCACAAATTGTCCAAGCCGTGCAAAGAAATTTCGGAACCTTCCAGCCCGGTAAGCCCGTTTCATTAACAGAATAGGGGGAATCGCATCGCCTGAGGGATCACCCGACCCCGACGCCGCAAGAACAACAGCATAAAGGCGCTGATGGCCGAATTTGAGGAGCAAACCCGATGACCGAGAAAACCGCCCGCCTGTACCGCATGGTCATGCCCGATCACCTGTGCCCCTTCGGCCTGAAGTCCAAGTCACTGCTGGAGCGTCATGGCTATGACGTCGAAGACCACCATCTGACCACCCGCGACGAAACCGACGCGTTCAAAGACCAGCAGGATGTGAAAACCACCCCGCAAACCTTCATCGACGGAGAGCGGATCGGCGGCCATGAAGAACTGAGCCGCTTTTTTGGCAAAGACGTCAGCAAAGGCGGAGAAAAGTCCTACCGCCCCGTGCTGGTGATCTTTGCGATCTCGTTCCTGATCGCTCTGGCCATCGCGCTGAACGTGTACGGAACGCTGATCCACTGGCGCGTGATCCCGTGGTTCGTGGCGACAGCGATGACCATCCTTGCGTTGCAAAAGCTGCAGGATGTCGAACAATTCTCGACGATGTTTCTGAACTATGACCTGCTGGCGCGGCGCTGGGTGCCCTATGCGTATTTCTATCCCTACGCCGAGGCCACCGCGGGTATCCTGATGCTCGCCGGTGTTGCACTGTGGTTGGCTGCCCCGCTGGCCCTGTTCGTCGGCACCATCGGCGCGATATCAGTGTTCAAGGCGGTCTATATCGACAAACGAGAGCTGAAATGCGCCTGCACCGGCGGCAACGACAATGTGCCGCTCGGCTTCATCTCACTCAGCGAAAATCTGGCGATGGCAGGCATGGGCACATGGATGCTGATCCGCATGTTCGCGGGCTAAACTTCATCTTGCCCGTAAACTCCGGGGGAGCGCCGCAAGGCGCGGGGGCGGAGCCCCCTTTTTTCTAAAAATAGATGGCGGAGCCCCCTTCTTCCCCCAACCGGCGGCAGAGCCCCCCACCTCGGCCTCCGTCAATCGTAGGTCCGCTGATCCTCGATCACCAGACCGTCACGCGGCAGGCTGCCCACCGGCACGATCTCGACCCTGCCTTTCAGTTTCAGCGTATCGACCACGCTCGCGGCATAGCTGTTCGCATCACCACCATCCGATTCGATCTGGACGGTCATCGCATCCTGCTGCCCGTCGCGCACAGCAATCACACGCGCACGGGCAATGTCGCCGTGTTTGGCAACCAGTGCCGCGACCTGTTCGGGGCGCACGAACATGCCCTTGATCTTGGTGGTCTGATCGGCGCGCCCCATCCAGCCCTTGATGCGCATGTTGGTGCGCCCGCACGGGCTTTGCCCCGCCATCACCGCACTCATGTCGCCGGTGGCAAAGCGGATCAGCGGATAGTCAGGGTTCAACGAAGTCACGACGACCTCGCCCACCTCTCCCGGCTCCACCGGATTGCCGGTGCCGGGGGTCAGGATCTCGACGATCACGCCTTCGTCCACGATCATCCCCTCCATCGCGGGGGTCTCATAGGCGATGTTGCCCAGATCGGCAGTGGCATAGGATTGCAGACAGGCGATGCCGCGATCCGCATATTCCTGACGCAGACTGGGGAACAGCGCACCGCCGCCCACGACCGCACGCGAAAGCTTCAAGGTCACGCCCATCTCATCGGCCTTGTCCAGGATCACCTTCAGATAATCCGGCGTGCCCGCATAGGCGGTGGTGCCGATGTCGCGGGCCGCGATCACCTGCAATTCGGTCTGACCCGTGCCCGCAGGCAGGACCACGGCACCGACGGCACGTGCACCGGATTCGAAAATCATTCCCGCAGGCGTCAGATGATAGCCAAAGCAGTTCTGGACGATGTCGCCCTTGCCTATCCCCGCCGCATGCAGGAACCGCCCCATGCGCCACCAGTCGTGGGTGATCCCGCCCGGCTCGTAGATCGGGCCCGGCGACTGGAACACATGCGCCAGATTGCTGACCGCGATCCCCCCGAAGGGCGGGTTTTCCTTTTGCAACGCCGACAGGTCGGATTTGCGCATCACCGGCAGGTTCACCAGATCATCGGGGCCATGAACCTTGGCCGCGGTTGCGCGCCACGCGTCCGGTGCATGGGTGATCGACGCCAGACGCTTGCGCAGCAGGGCGGCCTGTTCGGCCTGCCGCTGGTCCGCACTGCGGGTTTCCAGATCGTCAAAATAGGCTGTGTCCGGCATCGGAAATGTCCTGTTGGTCTATGTAAATGGTTGGGCCGCAGCCCCTTTCAGCCTCGCTCAGCTCAGCCAGCGCTTGCGGCGACGGTACGACCGCACATTGCGAAACGATTTGCGGCCCTCGTCCGACATTCCCAGATAGAATTCCTTTACATCGGGGTTCTCACGCAGTTCGGCGGCAGGGCCGTCCATGACCACGCGACCCGACTCCAGAATGTATCCGTAATGCGCAAAGCGCAGCGCCACGTTGGTGTTCTGTTCGGCCAAAAGAAAGGACACACCTTCCTTCTCGTTCACCGATTTGACGATAGAGAAAATCTGTTCCACCAGCTGCGGAGCCAGCCCCATGCTCGGCTCGTCCAGCAGGATCGTCTCGGGGCGGCTCATCAGGGCGCGACCGATCGCACACATCTGCTGCTCACCACCCGAGGTGTATCCGGCCTGCGACTTGCGCCGCTCGCGCAGCCGCGGAAAATAGTCGTAGACCATCTCGAGATCCGCTGCGACAGCGCCCTTGCCGTCACGGCGCGTGTAGGCTCCGGTCAGCAGGTTTTCCTCGATGGTCAGGTGTTCAAAACAGTGACGGCCTTCCATCACCTGCACCACACCGCGTTTTACGGTCTCGGCAGGGTCGGTGTGCTGGATCGCATCGCCGCGATATTTGATCGAGCCTTTGGTCACCTCGCCCCGTTCCGAGGCCAGCAGCCCGCTGATCGCTTTCAGCGTCGTGGTCTTGCCCGCGCCGTTGCCGCCCAACAGGGCCGTGATCCCGCCCTTGGGCACCGACAGGCTGACACCTTTCAGCACCAGAATGACGTGATTGTAGATCACCTCGATATTGTTGACCTCAAGCAAGGTCTCGTCAGTTTTTCCGGCGTCCAGCATGATCAACGTGTCCCGATGGCAATGTTCAGATGGGTCTCCGGCGACGGCACGCGCCGCCGGAGAAAAGGGCTTAGTTGCAACGTGGCTCGATGTTG
>JAGXHE010000065.1 GCA_024636445.1 Sulfitobacter sp. | reverse complement strand
GCGACGGCCATTGTTGCAAACTTCATCTTCATCGGTGTTTCCTCCCTTGGTTTTTCCGATGCAGCCCCTTGTGGGGGCCAACGCAGAGCGGGGTTTTACCCGCCAGTCTTGGCAACCATCCCCGTCAGTGTGGGAATGGCCACAATCTCAATTTCTCCTTGGCCACGCGCCAAAGCTGCGCGATGCCATGCGGCTCGGCGATCAGGAACACAATGATCAGCGCGCCCACGATCACCAGCTGCAAATGCGCCACGATATCGGTGGGCCAGCCCAGCCAGTCAACGCCCACAACCTTCAGCGCCACGGGCAACAGCACCAGAAACGCAGCCCCGGCAAAGCTGCCGAAAATGCTGCCAAGCCCGCCGATGATGATCATGAACAGCACCAGGAACGACTTGTTGATGCCGAACACCTCGCCCACTTCGACAGCGCCCAGATAGACACTGAAGAACAGCGCGCCCGAAACGCCGACGAAAAACGACGACACGGCAAAGGCGCTCAACTTGGCGGTCAGCGGGTTCACCCCGATGATCTCGGCGGCGATGTCCATGTCGCGGATGGCCATCCATTTGCGCCCCACCGATCCGCGCGTCAGATTGCGTGCGATGACCGCGCTGGCAATCGTAAAGACCAGACAGAACAGATAGGCGGCCCAGGCTTCGGTGTTAGGTCCGATGATCAGCACGCCAAAGGTGTCACGCTCGGGCGCATTGATCTGGCCCGAAGCGGAATAGTTGTAGAACCACGGCACGCGGTTGAACAGCCACACCAGAAAGAACTGCGCGGCCAATGTTGCGACTGCCAGGTAGAACCCCTTGATCCGCAAGGATGGCAGACCGAACAGCACCCCGACAGCCGCCGTGATGACCCCCGCCAGAATGACGTGCACGAACATGCTGACATCGGGAAAACTGGTCATCAGCTTGTAGCACGCATAGGCACCCACAGCCATGAACCCGCCCGTGCCCAGTGACACCTGACCGCAGTACCCGACCAGAATGTTCAGCCCGATCGCGGCGATCGCATAGATCAGGAACGGCAGGAAGATCGAGTTGACCCAATAGTCGTTGACCATGAACGGAATGACGAACACCGCCACGAACAACACGAAATAATAGCGCCACCGGTCGAACTTGATCGGAAAGGTCTGGCTGTCATCTTTATATGTCGTGCTGAACTCGCCTGCTTCACGATAAAACATCAGACTTCTCCCTCAGCCCAAAGGCCTTTGTTTCTTTTGGCTGCAAATATCCCGGGGGTGCGGGGGCCGGCCCCCGCTGCCGATTGTAGCGGATCACACACGTTCAATGATCTTCTCCCCGAACAGCCCCTGCGGACGAAACACCAGGAACACCAGCGCCAGCATATAGGCGAACCAGTTCTCGGTGGCCCCGCCCAGGAACGGCGCTCCGATCAGGAACTCGAACAGCTTCTCGCCGACGCCGATGATCAGCCCGCCAACGATAGCACCGGGGATCGAGGTGAACCCGCCCAGCATCAGCACCGGCAACGCCTTGAGCGCGATCAGCGACAACGAGAACTGCACACCCGATTTCGCCCCCCACATGATACCCGCAACCAAGGCCACGAAGCCTGCCAGCGACCACACCAGGATCCAGATGAAGTTCAGCGACACGCCGACGGACAGTGCCGCCTGGTGGTCGTCCGCCACGGCCCGCATCGCGCGGCCCTGTTTGGTATATTGGGCAAAGGCCACCAGTGCCGCGACCAGCACCATCGCCACAAGCGCTGCGACGATATCCAGACTGTCGATGAAAAAGCCATAGAAGCCCTCGCCGCCCAAGCCTTCGGTCGCCTGTTCGACCCACAGGTTCCCACCCTGCGGCAGGCATGCGCCCACGGCCCAGCACAGATCCAGCGTCTTGATCTCCGAGCCCCACATCAGGTCCGCGACCCCTTCGAGGAAATAGGCCAGACCGATGGTCGCCATGAACAGGATGATCGGTTCTTGCCCGACCAGATGCCGGAACACGAACCGCTGCACCGCCCAGGCCAGCGCGATCATCACCAGCACGGTCAAAAACACCGCTACCGTCGAATGCAGGTTCCAGCCAAAGGTCGTCACATGCAGCCCGAAGGTCGCGTTGATCAGATGCGCGAACGGCACCTGTCCGTTCTGAAAGCCCACCAGCGTCATCGCCGCAAACAGCGCCATGACCCCTTGGGCAAAGTTGAAAATACCCGACGCCTTGTAGATCAGCACAAAGCCAAGTGCGACCAGAGCATAAAGCACGCCGGCCATCAGCCCGTTCAGGAACACCTCTACCGTATAGAGAAAAGCCTCAGACATTGTGCAGTTCCTTCACATTCCAAACCGTTGCATCAGTCATGTGCCACCCCCAGATAGGCGTCGATCACTGCCTGATTGCCACGCACCTCGTCGGGGGTGCCGTCACCGATCTTCTTGCCGTAATCCATCACGACCACGCGGTCGCTCAGGTCCATCACCACGCCCATGTCATGTTCGATCAGGGCGATGGTGGTGCCAAATTCGTCGTTCACATCCAGGATAAAGCGGCTCATGTCCTCTTTTTCCTCGACGTTCATGCCTGCCATCGGCTCGTCCAGCAGCAACAAGGAAGGCTCGGCCGCCAGTGCGCGCGCCAGTTCGACCCGCTTTTTCAGCCCGTAAGGCAGACGCGACACGGGCGTCTTGCGGATCGCCTGAATTTCCAGAAAGTCGATGATCTTTTCGGCGACTTCGCGGTTCACGGTCTCTTCCGCCTCGGCCTTGCCCTTCCACATCGACTGCCAGAACAGGCCGGTGTGCATGTGGGTCAGACGCCCGGTCATCACGTTGTCCAGAACGGTCATGCCCTCGAACAGCGCGATGTTCTGGAACGTGCGCGCAATGCCCTGACGCGCCACCTGATAGGGCTTCATCGGCGGGCGTGGCTGGCCCTGATAGAACACCTGACCCTCTTGTGGTACATAAAACCCCGAGATTACGTTCAACATCGAAGATTTGCCCGCACCGTTGGGCCCGATGATCGCGCGGATTTCGCCCTCGCGGATATCAAACGAGATGTCCTTGATCGCCTCGACGCCGCCAAAGCGCAGGGTGATGTTCTTCATCTCCATCACCACCGGACCAATCTTGCGCCCGTCCGCGGTTGTGTAGCCTTCTGTCTGGTCCAGCATCACACGTCCCTCTGCATGGTTGGTTCTGAAAGTTCCCGCATGGGTGCGCGCCCCATCATTCCGCCGCCATCCGCGTTGTCACCTTTTCGACAGCCGCCGTCCGGATTTCCAGCGTCGCCTTGATCGCGCCCTTGCGGCCGTCCTCGTATGTCACTTCGGTCACGGTGCTGATCTGTGTCGATCCGTCGTAAAGCGCCGTGATGATGTCGTGGAATTTCTCCTCGATCTTCTTGCGGCGCACCTTGCGGGTGCGGGTCAGCTCGCCGTCGTCGGCGTCCAGTTCCTTGTGCAGCACGACAAAGCGGTGAACCTGACAGCCCGACAGCATCTCGTCCTCGGCAACCGAGCGGTTGGTTTCCTCGACATGGCTCTGGATCGTGGCCAGCACCTGCGGATGGCCTGCAAGCTCCTGATAGGACGCATAGGCGATGTTGTTGCGCTCGGCCCAGTTGCTGACTGCGGTCAGGTCGATGTTGATGAACGCGGTGCACTCGTCACGCCCGTTGCCGAACACCACCGCTTCGAGGATGTTGGGATAGAACTTCAGCTTGTTCTCGACGTATTTGGGCGCAAACAGCGACCCGTCCGCCATCTTGCCCACGTCCTTGGCACGGTCGATGATGCGCAAATGGCCTGTATCAGGCTCGATAAAGCCTGCATCGCCCGTGGCCACCCAGCCTTCGGCGTCCTTGGTGTCGGCAGTGCTTTCGGGGTTCTTGTAATATTCGACGAACACGCCCGGCGAGCGGTAGTAGACCTCGCCGGTGTCGTTGATCTTCAGCTCGACGCCGGGGCAGACCACACCCACGGTGTCGCTGCGCACTTCGCCGTCAGGCTGTGCTGTGATGTAAACGGTGGCTTCGGTCTGGCCGTAAAGCTGTTTGAGGTTGATCCCCAGCGAGCGGTAGAAATCGAAGATTTCCGGCCCGATCGCCTCGCCCGCCGTGTAGCCGACGCGCACGCGGGTAAAGCCCAGCGTGTTTTTCAGCGGGGCGTAGACCAGCAGATCGCCCAGCTTGTATTTCATCCGGTCCATGAACCCGACTGGTTTGCCGTCCAGCAACGCCGGACCCACTTTGCGCGCATGGGCCATGAAGTGATCGAACATGCGCTTCTTCAGCTTGCTCGCGTCCTCCATGCGGATCATCACATTGGTCAGCTGGGTTTCGAACACGCGCGGCGGGGCAAAGTAATAGGTCGGCCCGATCTCGCGCAGGTCCGTCATCATCGTTTCGGGGCTTTCGGGGCAGTTGGTGCAATACCCTGTCCACAGCGCCTGTCCGACGGAAAAGATAAAGTCACCCACCCATGCCATCGGCAGATAGGCCAGAATGTCATCGCTCTGGCGCAGGTGGTCGAATTCCGAGCTGGTGCGCGAGGTCTCGATCACGTTGCGGTTGCTCAGAACCACGCCCTTGGGGTTGCCGGTGGTGCCCGATGTGTACAGCATCACGGCGGTGCTGTCGTAATCCAGCTTGGCGATGCGCGCCTTCATGTCCGCGATCAGATCGTCGCGCCTGGCCCGTCCGGTTTCCTGTACCTGCGCGTAGGACCGCAGCTTGTCGTGGTCGTATTTCCGCAAGCCGCGCGCGTCGAGATAGATCATCTCTTCGAACTGCGGCAGATGCTCCTGGATTTCCATGACCTTGTCGACCTGCTCCTGGTCGCCCGCGATCACGTATTTCGCGCCGCAATGGCCCAGCGTATAGGTCATCTCTTCGGCAGCGGCGTCATTGTACAAAGGCACCGGAATCGCACCGCACATCTGTGCCGACATCATCGCCCAATACAGCCGGGGCCGGTTGCGCCCGATCACCGCAACGAAATCACCTTCGGCCACGCCAAGGTCGATCATCCCCAGCGCCAGCGCTTCGATTTCCTCAAGCGCCTCGGACCAGCTCCAGCTTTGCCAGATGCCGAATTCTTTTTCGCGATAAGCAGGGGCATCAGCGAACTTGGTCGCATTGCGATGCAGCAACGCCGGTATGGACGTCAGTCCATCGGCGCCTTCCAGCGTCTTGGTCAATGTATTCTCCTCCCAAACCCGCAGCGGTTGCCGCAGCAGGCCCTCCACGCACGACACGCGAATCCTCCGCGCCCGTCATGCTGGGAGCACACTCGCGGTCAACTTTTTCCGGATGATTGCCAAATTGTAACGAATTGTTACACGGCGCGTAACAGCAACCCGCCCGCACCGATTATCACCAAAGTGCCTGCTGCGATCTCGATCACCGGCAACAGGCTGGCCGCCAGTGGCCCGCCCGCCACGCTGCCCAGCAAACCGCTGCGCAGACCGATGGCACCGGTGCCAACGGCAACTGTCACCACCGCCGTACCGATCGCCATCGCAAACACCCCGGCAATACCTGCGGGCAGGATGCCCATGCCATGCGTGATCACCAGCACGAACAGCGCGCCGGTGCAGGGCCGGATCGCAATGCCTGCAATCAACACCAGCGCTTCGCGCAGCGACCGGATGCCTGCGACCTCTTCCACGCTTGGGGCGTGGCGATGGCCGCACGAGGCGCAGGTGTCATGATCGTGGTCAGTGTGATGGTGATGATCGTGATCATGGGCATGCGTGTCGTGAGACCCCGCAGGGATGCGCCGCACCACCCGACGCACGCCACGCCCCAGCAGCCACAGCCCGATCAGCGCAATCGCTGCGTAGCTGACAGGTGCCATGACGTCTTCGGCGGCACCGACCATCTGCTCGCGGGTCAGCGCAAACAGCCACAGACCGCCCTGCACCAGCGCAATCGCCGTCACCGCCTGCCCCAGCGAGGACAGCAGCGCGATCACGCCCAGCCGCATCACCGTCACCCGACGCCCCAGCCCATACCCGCCGATCAACACCTTGCCGTGCCCCGGCCCGACCGCGTGAAAGAAACCATAGGCGAAACACACGCTCAGAAGCGTCCAGAAAGCCCCCGGATTGCCCGCCCGTATGCCCCGCAGCGTCAGCGCCATCTCGTTTTGAAAAGACCGCTGATACCCCGCAGCCATCTGACCGATCTGCCCCAACCCGCCACCGGGCCAAAGCCACCAGCCCAGCACGGCCAGCGCCGCCAGCAAGGCGATCAGCGGGGTGCGCATGTCATCTCGACTTCGGTCGCAAAGGCTTCGCCGACTTCGGGAAACCCTGCTTCAATCGCATCCTGATCACGGCCCAGCTTGGACAGCGCGCTTTGCATCTGTTTCATCCCCGCATCCAGATCGGGCTGGTGGCGCGAGATCATACAGCCGTCAAACCCCTCTACCGTCACGTTCAGCGTAACGTCGTAAGAGGAGTAATATGTCGGATCGAAGGGCTTCATCGACAGGGTGCTGCCGCCCATCGCAGGCGTGCCCGCCACATCGCGGATATGCGTCGTCACGATCCGGCCCTCGCGCATCGTCAGAGTGAAATCGCGCGGGCGTGACAGCTCCAGCCGCGCGCCGTCCATCCGCGCCACCAGATCGCCGTCGAATCCTTCGATCCACTGCATGTCGAAACCGCGCAGCTGCGCCTCTTCTTGCGGTGTCAGAACGGCATCGCCATCCGGGTCCAGCCCGTAATCTTCGGTGATCAGCAGCGAATAGAACGCATCGTAGGCCCACGTAACCTTGACGGCCTGCAGCGTGCCTGCTTCGTCCACCATCGCCGTCAGGCCCGCATCAATAAAGATGTGCGGATGCGCCTGCGGGGCAGTGGCAGTGCAAATCAACGCGATTGCGGCAAGGGTTCTCATGGCGCACTGTGTACCCACCTTCGCGGGCACGCGCAAACCAACCCTTTGCGAACCCGGCCCGCGGTGCTACCCCAATCGGCGGAGGATCGCCACGTGCCACAAAATGATGACCAGAACCGGGCGCTGACCACGGCCGGGCTGAACCTGATCGCGCAGGCCCTGTCGATCTATGACAACGACCTGCGGCTGTCGGTCTGCAACGTGGCCTTTCAGCAGATGTTCAACCTGCCCGATGCGCTGGTCAGACCGGGTGCGACGTTCGAGGACACCATCCGCCACATCGCCACCCACGGCGAATACGGGCCCATCGATGATATCGAAACTTTCGTACACGAGCGTGTCAGCACCGCCCGCGCGTTCGAGCCGCACTATATGGAACGCACCCGCGCCAACGGGCGCACCATCTCGGTCGAGGGCGCACCGCTGCCTCAGGGCGGCTGGGTCACCGTCTACACCGACATCACCCGCACCAAGGACCAGGAGCATATGCTGCGCGCACGCTCCGATGCGCTGTCGGACATGGTGCTGTCGCGCTCGGAAGAACTGGCCGCGACCAACCGCCAGCTGTCCGCCACCGTCGCGGCGCTGAAAGAGGCCAAGCGCGAGTTGACCGAGATGGAGGCGCGCACCCGTCTGGTCACCGAAATGATGCCCGCACACATCGCGCATGTGAATGAAACCGGCCACTACACCTATACCAACCGTCGCCTGTCCAGCATCATCCCCGACCGCCCCAGCGACCTGACGGGCCTGCACATCTCGCAAGCGCTGGGGCCCGTGAACCACGCGCTGATCGCGCCGCATCTGCAATCCGCCTACGAAGGGCGCGCCTCGGTGTTCGAGTTTACCGATGCCCCCAGCGCCCGCCGCATCCGCGTGGCCTTCACCCCCGACACCGACCGCGGCGCCTATATCCTGTCGATGGACGTGACCGAGGAAACCCAGGCCCGCGTGGCATTGCAGCAAAACCGCAAACGCGCGCTTGCAGCGCAGATGACCTCGGGGCTGGCGCATGACTTTTCCAACCTGTTGACCATCATCCTGGGCCTGCAAAGCAAGCTTGAGCGGATGGACAACCTGCCCGAAGACGCCAGACCGCTGATCGAAGGCACCCGTGCCGCCGCCCGTCGCGGGGGCGATCTGCTGAACGGCATCGCCAACGCCACCGCCGCGCGCGCCCTGCGCCCCGGCCCGGTCGAGGTTGCGGGCCTGCTGGCGGATGTGGCGACGCTGGCCTCGCCAACATTGCCCGCAGGCCAGACGCTGCGTGTCGATTGTACGCTGCCTGCGGGGCCGCTGCTGCTGGACAACGGCATGGTGCAGGACAGCCTGCTGAACCTGATCCTGAACGCCCGCGATGCTTGCGGTGCCAAGGGCGTCATTACCCTGACCGCCGCCGCCATCGGCGAGACCTGGGTGGAATTCACCGTCACCGACACCGGCCCCGGCTTTTCCGAAGAGGCCTTGCACAAGGCCTGCGATCCATTCTTCACCACCAAGGGTGGCGAAGGCTCGGGGCTGGGCCTGCCGATGGTCTACGACATGACCAAGACGGCGGGCGGGCATCTGGGCCTGAAGAACACCCGCACCGGCGCCGAAGTGCGTCTGCGACTGCCACTGAACCGCCCCGCCCCGGTGACCGGCGGCATGGTCCTGCTGGTCGAGGACCGCGACGATCTGCGCGCGCTTTACCGTGACATGCTGATGGGGCTGGGCCACTCGGTGGTCGAAGCGGCCAGCGTGGACGAAGCCACGGCGCTGACCGCCGATCTGCCCGACATCGGCCTGATCCTCAGCGACATCCGGCTGGGCGGTGCGTCGGGGCTGGATCTGGTGGACCGCCTGCAGGACGCGGGCACGCCGATCATCCTGATGACCTCGCTGCCGGTCAGCGATCCGATGCACCGCGCCGCACTGACCCGCGCTCCGGTCTTGCAAAAGCCGTTTTCGGCGGATGACCTCGCCGCACTTCTGATGCCACAGGCCGCACAATGAAAAGACCCGACAGCCCCCTCGTGACGATCCTCGACGACGAACCGGCGATCCGCACCATGCTGGCCGACGCACTGGAAGAGGCAGGCTTTCGCACCCTCAGCTTCGGCCGCGCCTCGGCCTTCGAGGCGGCGCTGAAAATCCACCAGCCCGATGTCTGTCTGGTCGATCTGGGCCTGCCCGACACCGACGGGCTGACCATCGTGCACCGGCTGGCACTGGAACAGGGGGCGACGGTCATCATCATCTCGGGCCGCGCACAGGTGCAGGACAAGGTGACGGGGCTGGAACTGGGTGCTGACGATTACATCATCAAACCCTTCGATCCCGCCGAAGTCGTGGCCCGCGTCCGCGCCCGTCTGCGCTCCACCCAGCAACCCGTTCACAGCGGCAACACCGCCAGGTTCCAGGGCTGGACCGCCTCCTTTGACCGCTACGCCCTCATCGACGACGCGGGGGCGGAAACCACCTTCTCCCATGCCGAAGGCGAGGTGCTCCGCCTGTTCCTGTCCAGCCCGCGCCGCCTGATTTCGCGCGCGCAGATGCAGGAACAGCTCGGTGGCGGTGCCGGCGAAAGCTTTGACCGCGCGATGGATGTGCGCATCTCGCGGCTGCGCACAAAACTGCGCGAAGACCCGAAAAACCCGCAATTGATCAAGACAATCTACGGCGCAGGCTATATCTTTCTCGGAGACGTTCACTGGAGCTGAAAATGCTGCAAGCCCTTCTGTACCGCACCGGCAAAGCCCGCCCGCTGTTCTACCGCGTCGAGATTTCGCGCAACCTGTTCGAAGAAGCCTCGGTCACCCGCGAATGGGGTGCCGTGGGTGGCACCCCGCGCACGATCACGTCCTGCCACACCGACCTGCGCGCCGCATCCCGCGCAGCCGACAGCCACCGCCAGCGCGCCCTCGAACGGGGCTATATCCGCGACACATCCCCGCTTCATCTTGCCAGAAAAACTCCGGGGTGAGCCCGCAAGGGCGAGGGGCAGCGCCCCTTACCCGGCCAACACCTGATCGACCGCGCGCGCCATCACGCGCAGGCCCGCGACCAGATCGTCCTCGGCTGTGTCTTCCTCGAACGCATGGCTGATCCCGCCGATCGACGGCACGAACAGCATCGCCACCGGCATCAGCTTTGACACGTTGGTCGCATCATGCAGCGCACCTGACGGCATCTTGCGCCACCTGCCCGGTGCCTCCGCCTCGGCTGCGACTTCCAGCGCGCCGCGCAGGCCTGTGTCCATATGCACCGGCTCCAGCCCAAGCATCGGGCCGAACTCCAGCTTCATCTTGCGCTCTTGCGCGATCTCGTCGGCCAAATCGCGGATGATCGTCTCCATCCGCCCCAGCCGGTCTGCGTCTCCGTCGCGCCACTGCATCGAAAACCGTACCTTTCCGGGAACAATCGACGACGCATTGGGCGACAGCGACACATGGCCGATGGTCCAGACCGTATCGGGCGTCACCACATTGCGCAGCCGGTCGTTCAGCGCCGTATTGAACGCGCTCAGCGCCTGAAATGCGTCCTGCCGCAGATGCATCGGCGTGGTGCCCGCGTGGTTTTGCTGGCCGGTCAGCGTGATGCTCATGTCGCGGATGCCGACGATGTGACTGACCACACCGATCTGCTCGTCGTTGGCCTCAAGGTAGGGGCCCTGTTCGATATGCATCTCGATAAATCCGCTGAACTGCGCGGGACCTACCTCGCCCGTCACCATGCCCGCCACCGCCTGCCGCGCATCTGCCAGCGACACGCCCGAATGGTCCAGCAGCCCGTCCGCCGTCTCCAGCGTCAGATTGCCCGACCAGACAGCACTGCCCGTGGTCACGCCAAAGCGGCCCTCTTCATCCTGAAACGACACCACCGACACGCCACCGCCTGCCGCCCGCGCGATCTCAAGCGCTGCGATCACGCCCAGCGCGCCGTCCAGCCATCCGCCCGTCGGCTGGCTGTCGCTGTGCGATCCCAGCAACAGCGAGGGCCCCTCTGCCAGACCGAACAGATTGCCCATCGCGTCCATCTCGACCCGCAGGCCCGCATCGCGCATCTGATCCGCAAGCCACGCGCGCGCCGCGACATCCGGCTCGGAATAGGCAGGCCGCACCACGCCCACCCCCTGCGCGCCAAAGCTGCGCAGCTTGTGCAAATCCTTGAGAAACCTCTGTCCGTCTACCTGCATGGTCATCCCTTCGCGGCGCGCAGCACCATATAGGCTATTCGGCGGCCACCGTGTCATCCTGCGCAGCCTCTACCCGAACCGCCGAGAATTTAAACTCGGGGATCTTGCCGAAAGGGTCAACCGCCGGATTGGTCAGGATATTCGCCGCCGCCTCGACATAGGCAAACGGCAGGAACACCATATCCGGGGCCACCGCACGGTCTTCGCGCGCCATGACCGTGATACTGCCCCGTTTGGTGGTCAGGCGCACGTTCCCGCCCGCCGCTACGCCCAGTTTGCGCAGGGTGGACGGATGCAGCGAGCAGCTCGCCTCGGGTTCGAGCCCGTCCAGAACCGTGGCGCGGCGGGTCATCGACCCTGTGTGCCAATGCTCCAGCTGACGGCCCGTAGTCAGGATCATCGGATACTCGGCATCGGGCACGTCATCGGGTGCGATCACCGACGCCGGAGTGAATTTCGCACGCCCGTCCTTGCGCGGGAACCCCTCGCCAAAGACGATGGACTGCCCCGGATCAGTGGGCGACAGCGACGGATAGGTCACCGCATTCTGCGCCTCAAGCCGGTCCCACGTGATGTTGTTGAACGATGGCATGTTCAGCTTCATCTCGGCAAAGACCTCCTCCGGTCCGGTATAGGTCCAGCCCAGCCCCAGCCGCTTGGCCAGTTCCACCTCGATCCACCAATCCGCTTTCGCCTCGCCCGGAGGGGAGACCGCCGCGCGGCCCATCTGGACCTGACGGTTGGTGTTGGTCACCGTGCCGGACTTCTCGGCAAAGGCAGACGCAGGCAGGATCACATCAGCGTAATTCGCGGTTTCGGTTATGAAAATGTCCTGCACCACCAGATGGTCCAGCTTGGCCAGCGCGTCGCGGGCGTGTTCCACATCGGGGTCGGACATGGCGGGGTTTTCACCCAGTACATACATCGCCTTGATGTCGCCGTCGTGGACCGCGTCCATGATCTCGGTGACGGTCAGGCCCTTCTGGCCGGAAAAATCCCCGGTGCCCCAGACTTCGGTAAACGCGCGGCGCACCCCTTCGTTGGTCACGTCCTGATAATCGGGCAGGAACATCGGGACCAGCCCCGCGTCCGACGCCCCCTGCACGTTGTTCTGTCCGCGCAGCGGGTGCAGACCGGTTCCAGGGCGGCCCACCTGCCCCGTCATCAGCGCCAGTGAAATCAGACACCGGCTGTTGTCCGTACCGTGGATGTGTTGCGACACGCCCATGCCCCAGAAGATCATCGCCGCCTTGGCACCGGCAAAGGTACGGGCCACATCGCGCAGCACCTCGGCTTCGATGCCGCACATCGGGGCCATCTTTTCGGGGCTGAAGTCCTTCAGATGCGCCTTCTCGGCCTCCCAGTTCTCGGTGTAGGCTTCGATATACTGCTGATCGTAAAGCTTTTCCTCGACGATGGTGTGCATGATCGCATTCAGCATCGACACATCCGCACCCGGGCGGAATTGCAGCATGTGGCTGGAAAACCGTTTCAGCGCCTGCCCGCGTGGGTCCATCACGATCAGTTTGCCGCCGCGTTTGGTGAACTGTTTGAAATAGGTCGCGGCAACCGGGTGGTTTTCGACCGGATTGGCCCCAATCACGATGGCCACATCGGCGTTTTCAATCTCGTTGAACGTGGCCGTCACCGCCGCTGATCCGACGTTTTCCATCAATGCGGCCACCGATGACGCATGACACAGGCGCGTGCAGTGATCGACGTTGTTGTGGCCAAAACCCTGACGGATCATTTTTTGGAACAGATAGGCCTCTTCGTTGGTACATTTCGCACTGCCAAAGCCTGCGACCTCGCGGCCCCGACCCTTCATGCCGCCTGCAGCGAAATCCAGCGCTTCGTCCCACGATGCTTCGCGGAAATGGGTCTGCCAGTTGGCGGGGTCCACGTTCAGCCCCTTGGCG
>JAGXHE010000064.1 GCA_024636445.1 Sulfitobacter sp. | reverse complement strand
CCGAGGCAATTTTCGACTTCTTCCGCACAACCCTGCCAGCAAAATGGCCCGAATTCCGCGACACCGTCACCGACAACTTCCGCGTCGTATCGCTCAAGGAATACAAAGTGATTTGAGGGTAAACTCTCAGGGCAATTCAGGTCTTGGAGTATAAGTAGATTTTTATTCAAGGACTCTAAACGGGATATCCCTATGTCATGCCCAGCATTCTGGGACAGCTTTTCGAGTTCAAAGCCGCGCCAGACGGTCATCACCCACCCCTCAACAAGGAGACACAATAATGGATAGACGTAAATTTCTTGCCGCCGGAAGCATCGGTGTCGCGGCGAGCACCCTGGCTGCACCTGCGATCGCGCAGGATGTGCGCAACTGGAAACTCGTGTCGGCCTGGCCTAAAAACCTGCCTGGCCCCGGTGTCGCGGCGCAAACCCTTGCCGACCGGATCACCACGCTATCGGGAGGGCGGATCAATGTGACTCTTTACGCCGCTGGTGAAATCGTTCCCGGCAACGGCGTGTTTGATGCCGTTTCAGAAGGCACGGCAGAGCTTTATCACGCAGTACCGGCCTATTGGGGTTCAAAATCAAAGGGCATTCTTCTTTTCGGGTCACAGCCATTCGGATTGCGCGCAGACGAGCAATTTGGCTGGATGTACCATGGCGGTGGACAAGCGCTATACGACGAGATGTATGCCCGCTTTGGCATCAAGCCGTTTCTTTGCGGCAATTCCGGCCCCCAGTGGGCAGGGTGGTTCAAAAACGAAATCACGTCGGTCGATGACCTCAGGGGGCTCAAATTCCGCACCACAGGTATTGCTTCTCAGATGGCAGCAAAGTTGGGCATGGCCGCCGAAGCCATGAGCGGACCTGCGATGTTCCAGGCGCTGCAAACCGGCGCATTGGACGCAGGCGAGTTCATCGGGCCATGGACGGATTCTGCATTGGGCTATTATCAGGTCGCACCCTACTATTACTGGCCGGGCGTGGGCGAGCCCTCCTCGGCTGAGGAATGTGGCGTAAACGCAGAGGTATTTGCCGAGCTGCCCGATGACCTGAAAGAAGTCGTTACCCAAGCCTGTCAGGGTCTCTATAATCCGGTCTGGACGGAATACATGACCAAACATGCGCAGTCGCTGGCAACACTTGTCTCTGAACACAACGTTCAGGTCCGCAAACTGCCCGACGATGTGATTTCAGCGATGGGCGTCGCCGCAGAAGAAATCATGCAGGAATATCTGGCTGATGATGACGAACTGGTCGTCCGTATCACACAGAGCTTTATCGCATACCGCGATCTGGTTGGAGGCTACATGACTTATGCCGACAACGGGCAAATGAACGCACGCGCGGGCGTTTTCGACTATTGAGACAGGGTTGGTGCGCGGCCCTGCGTCGCGCACCCTTTCCAAATCAGATCAGGGGCCGACGATGCTTGGAATAGCTGACGCAATCGATCAGATGAACCGCGCAGTTGCCAGCCTGATCCGCTGGCTGGCCCTGATCATGGTGCTTGTGCAGTTCTGTATAGTGATCGGGCGATATGTCTTTGGCTTCAATTCCATCGCAGCGCAGGAAAGCGTGCTTTATATGCATGCCACGCTTTTCATGCTGGGTGCAGGTTTTACCCTTTTGGTGGACAAACACGTTCGGGTGGATGTGTTCTATGCAAAGGCCAGTGAAACGGCCCGGCGCCGGATCGACATTTGCGGCCATCTGCTTCTTCTTATCCCGTCGATGACGGCACTTATCTATTGGTCGTGGCCCTCAGTGCGGAACTCGTGGAAAATTCTTGAAGGTCCGATCTCGGTCGGCGGGATCGAGGCGGTCTTCCTCCTCAAGTCCCTGATCCCGGCGTTTTGCATCCTGATCCTGCTGCAATCCCTGTCGCTTTTGATCCGTATGTTAAACACCGAGCTTAAGACATGACCGAATATCTCGACCTGATCATGTTTGTGGCATTGATGGCCGCGGTGCTGTCCGGATTTCCGGTCTCGTTCAGTATTGCAGGCGTCGCCATCGGCTTTGCCTATCTTGGCTGGATGCTGGGTGTCATGGACATCTCGCTTTTGGGCGCATTGGGCCAACGCGCCTTTGGCTTGATTGGCAATCAGGTGTTTATCGCGATCCCTGTCTTCGTGCTGATGGGTGCGATACTCGAAAAAAGCAGGATAGCCGAGGAGTTGCTGGACACCATGGGCCGGAGTTTTGGCCAGTTGCGCGGGGGCTTGGGGATCTCGGTGGTTCTGGTCGGCGCACTTCTGGCAGCCTCAACCGGCATTGTCGGAGCAACTGTCGTTGCGATGGGTATGATCGCCTTGCCCACCATGCTGCGTGCGGGTTACGACCCCGCGTTGTCAGCAGGCATCGTCTGTACGGCAGGTACGCTGGGTCAGATCATCCCGCCCTCCACTCTGCTGATCATTCTGGCTGACGTGATGTCCAATGCCTATCAACAGGCGCAATACACGCAAGGCAAGTTCTCGGTCGAAGCTCTGTCTGTCGGCCAGTTCTTCGCAGCCGCAATGCTGCCGGGTTTGCTGTTGGTCGTTCTCTACCTACTTTATATCCTCATCCGCGGGGCGCTGCGGCCCCAAGACATGCCCGCGGCCGAGATCAATTTGGCACGCCCCGATTGGCGGGAGGTCATGGCCGCCATTGCGCCGCCCGTTCTTCTGATCTTTGCCGTACTGGGTGCCATCCTCGGCGGTATCGCGACGCCGACCGAAGCGGCTTCTGTAGGGGCCATCGGTGCGCTCCTGATGGCGGGTCGCAAGATCGGGATAAATCCTCGACTTATTCTGGCCGGGACGGCTGCATTGGTCATTTTAGGTATTCTGGCAGGCATCTTTCCGGTGCGCCTGCAACGCAGCGACAACGGTGCCTTGGAATGGATGATCGGAGCCTTCTACGCGCTTCTGGCTACTGTCGGTATTGGCGCGGTGCTCTTGGCGTTGCGCGCTTCCATTAGGACCAGAACCATCCATGACGCACTCAACTCCACCCTGACCATGACGGCGATGATCTTTGCGACAATTCTTGCGGCTGGCTTTTTCTCCCTGGTGTTCATTGGCTTGGGCGGCGAAGAAAGGGTGGCGCATCTGCTGGACAATTTGCCCGGAGGGCCCAGCAGCGCCCTTTTATTCGTAATGCTCTTTGTGTTCGTGCTTGGGTTTTTTCTGGATTTTGTCGAGATATCCGTAATTGTCCTTCCGCTTGTGGCGCCATCCTTGATTGTAATGGGTCATGATCCTATCTGGCTCGGCGTGCTGCTTGCGATCAACTTGCAAACCAGCTTTCTGACCCCGCCCTTCGGGTTTTCACTTTTCTACTTGCGCGCCGCAGCCCCCAAGGAAATCACGACCGGACATATTTACCGAGGCGTTGTGCCTTTCATTGGGCTCCAGGCGATCGGTATTCTGCTTGTCTGGTCAGTGCCTTCTCTGGCAACCTGGCTGCCAGACGTACTTTTCTGAGCGGAGCTGTGGCTTGCACGCCGAAGACAGACGCACGCGCACCAAGCGTAGTGAGCCCATTTTCTGCGTCCACCTCAAGCCTCGACGCTCCTGGTTCACTGCGCAGGTGCTGCACAACCACTTCTGCAAATTGATCTCTGCCATGGTCACAGCGGAAAAACATTTCATCGCGGCTCTTGCAGCTGGTCGCCGCCGTTAGCACATCGGGGTAACGCAATCGCGTCCAACACAAGGAGATGGTGGGCATCCATCATGGTCTCATCATCCCACGTCATACCGAACAAAGTGGCTGATCCCCGGTCGCAGAACGACGCCTATTTTGTCGGCTTGCGCGCTGAGGTGGACGGGTTTGTCAGTCGTCATTTCACATGGCCCGGCACAGTTTGGTTGCATGGCGCAGCCCTTGGCGGCGATATCCTGCGCGCGCCGGTCAATGTGGTTCTGGCACCATTCTACCTGCTGCTGCGCTTGTTGGCCTTTGTGTGCTTGTGGCTGGGACTGCGGCGCATCGGCACGTGGCTCGCAACCCGGCGCATCTTGTTGCGCACCGCTGTCGCGCGGCGGGTCGAAGCGTTGATTGTGACCGATCTGCTTGGCCTGACGCTTGCTGCGGATGCGCGGGCGCGCGATCCTTCGGCACTTGCCCGCGCCATACTGGCAGCCCCGCAGTTTCGCGAACTGATCCGCCAGCGGCCCGATCCTGCGGCGGCCCAAGCCCTTGGCCAGCGTATTGTCACCGCCTTGGCCGACTACGCCAGCACGCGCTCGGCGGTGGCGGAAATGACGACGGCGCTTTGCACGATCGCGGTGGGGGCGCTGGTGTTTAACGCGCTGACGCCGGGCATGATCTCGATGGCACCGGGCGTCGCCGATGCGCTGGCGTTGACAACAGCGATCACGCGCTTTCCACTGGGCGAGACTTTGGGCAGCGCATGGTATGGCGTGTTCCGCCCCGGTGCGTCGCCGGTCCTCATCGGTCTGACAGTCGCGGCGCTGGTGATGGTCGGGTCGGTGTTTGCAGCCTTTGCAGGTCTGATTGCCGATCCGGTGCAAAGCCGCCTGGGCATTCATCGCCGCCGCCTGCTGCGCCTGATTGACACGCTTGAGGTCGAATTGACCAAAGATGGCACCAAACCATTCGCCGCGCGCGAGCATCTCTACGCCCGCATCCTTGATATCTGGGACGCTGTGGCCAGTCTGCTACGCATCTTCAGACCCTGACAGGGCGGTCATGGCCAGTGCCTGCAAGGCGCGGTAAAGAGCTTAAACTTTGACAGCCGGATGATCCGGCAAGAACGGGACCTCATGTATTTTGAAATAGCAGTCGTGATCCTGCTGACGCTGATCAACGGACTTTTGGCCATGTCCGAACTGGCAATCGTTTCGGCACGGCCCGCCCGGCTGCGCTTGCTTGCCGACAAAGGCAGCAAGGGTGCGGCAACCGCGATCCTTCTGGCCGAGGATCCGGGCCGGTTTCTGTCCAGCGTCCAGATTGGCATCACGCTGGTCGGCATCCTTGCCGGTGCGTTCTCGGGTGCGACGCTTGGCGCGCGGCTGGCCGCCACACTGGTAGACGCGGGTCTGTCAGCCGCCGTGGCGCAACCTTTGGGCGTGGGCTCGGTGGTGGTGGCAATTACCTATCTGTCCTTGATCCTGGGCGAGCTGGTTCCCAAACAGATCGCCCTGCGCGCGCCGGAACAGGTTGCGGCACGTATGGCGCCGATGATGCGGATTATCGCGCGCGTGGCGGCCCCCCTGATCTGGGTGCTTGATCGCTCGGGAAAGCTGGTGTTGGCACTGCTCGGACAATCCGGCGCACAATCGCGCGGGGTCAGCGACGAAGAAGTCCGCCTGATTATCGCCGAAGCCGAAAGTGCCGGTGCAATGAACCGCGCCGAAAGCAAGATGATTGCCGGTGTCATGCGCGTCGCTGACCGCACTGCGCGCGGATTGATGACACCGCGCAACGAGGTCGAGACGCTGGATGTCAACAGCGACACGGCCATATTGCTGCAACATCTGCACAACGTCAGCCGCTCACGGGTCCCTGTCTGGGAGGATGAGGCGGACATTATCATCGGCGTGCTGACCACGCGCGACATCCTCGCCCCGGCCTTGATGAACGAAGCTTTCGATCTGCGCGCCCTTCTGCGTGAAGCCCCGATCGTGCGCGACGGCAAAAGCGCGCTGGAGGTGGTGGAACGCCTGCGCACCGCACCCGCGCATATGGTGCTGGTCTATGACGAATACGGACATTTCCAAGGGATCATCACCCCGATGGACGTGCTGGAGGCGATCGCAGGCGAATTTCCCGATCACATGACCGATGAGCCCAAGGTCGTGACGCGAACCGACGGGTCCTATCTGGTCGCAGGGTGGATGCCGGTGGATGAGTTCGCCGAGATGCTGTCACTGGACATCGGCACCGACCGCGATTTTGAGACGGTCGCCGGGCTTGTTCTGGAAGAAGCTGGCCATCTTCCAGAGGTCGGCGAGGTCCTGACCCTGCAAGGCTGGACCATCGAGGTCGTCGATCTGGACGGTCGGCGGATCGACAAGCTGTTGGTCGCACGCGGGAAGTGATCCGATAGTAAATGCAGTCCCCCTGCGACCGCTCACCTGACCCGCTAACTCTCGTTATAAACGAGGGCGCCTCGGGGGGCGGGTCAGTTCTACGCTGGGTCAGCGCACGGCTTGGGTAATGACAGTTAATTCAGCCGAGGGGTCATGTGGTTTTTCACTAAAGTGCAGGCCCATGCGAAAGTGACTGTGACTTGATCCTGATCAATGCGCGTCGGGCCGTTGGCTTGCATAGTTCCACTAAACAAAAGACAGGAGAATCAAAGATGTCCCACACGCCCCACGAACTGCTTGAGGATTTCCCAGACAAAGCCGATCGGTTCCATGAACTGAAAACGTCCGACACGCACTTTGCCAAGCTCGCAGACGAGTATCACGACGTGAACCGCGCCGTGCATCGCGCGGAGACCGGTGTGGAGCCGACGGACGATGCAAACATGCAAAGTATGCGAAAGCAGCGCATGATCCTTAAGGACGAAATTTGGCGCATGATGGGTGCCTAGACGTTATGAATCAGGGGTGACAGGCTGAAAGACTTGCATATTATCTCACGAAGAGCCGTGCGCGCTTGATTTCGCGACAAATTGCGCGTGGCGCACCTTGGGCGTCAGTCACATGCAAAGTGGCAACCCAAGGTGGCGTTCGGCGCGTTCACTGTGGGCGCTCTGACATTCAGCCCTCCCCAACCTACTTTTGTATTGCTTCGAGGTAGTCGAGCAGGTTTGCGAAATCCGTCTCCAAAACTTCTCCATCTGCGCCCCCATTGGGGTAAACATGGCGCAGTCCGACCGTCGAAAAATCGGGCATTGGAGACGCGGGGTCGTCTTTCTCCAGACGGCCCGTGACGAACCGACTGACGAACTCCCGAGGAAAATATCCATCGTTCCGTTGCGTGAGCCCTGTTAAATCAGGCGGCACGACCCCCAAACCTAATGACGCCGAACCAGCGCCTTCGCCACGCGCACCATGGCAGGCGGAGCATTCTTTCGCATAAATCAGTTGTCCTTTGCGAAGCCCATCAGAGTCTTCGATGGACACTTCTGTACAGGCTGACAAAAGAACGCAGGATAGACTGGTGATGGCTGTTAAATAGGGTCGCATCATATAGGCTGCCTTTGTTTGTTTCTGATGAGCATTGTGATCTGTCTGGAAACCACGGATTTGTTACGCCACCATTCTTGACGGCAGTGTTTTTGAATTGTCCTGCGCCAATCTACTTGCCTGAATAGCACCGACTTACTTCTATGGCGCAGCGTCAGGTGGGGTCTAATGACAGAGTATGACAGGCAAGTCGCGTTGCTCAACCAGAGTTCGGGTGGTGCCACCAAAGACCATTTCGCGCAGACGCGAGTGATCATAGGCCCCCATGACGATTAGGTCAGCGGCCGTTTCCTTGGCCCGCTTGATAATCCCGGTTCCGATTTCCTGACCGCCGTCTGGATACTGCTGTACCGCAACGGTGCATCCTTGATGATTTAGCCAGGCGGCCACGTCGGAGCCGGGGTTTTCGCCATCTTGCGAAGAAGTTGATATCGGATCAAAAAGAGCGACTGTGACGTCCTGTGCTGTCCGTAGCACCGGAAGTGCCGCGCGGACCGCTCGTGCTGCCGGAATACCCGCCTTCCACGCCACAAAGGCTGATTTGGGATGCAGTGCCTCAGCGGTGTTCAATGTGTTCAGCATGACCGCTGCCGAGGACTCGAACAGAGCTGCGTGAACAATATCGTTGAACAACCGGTCATCCGAGCGCAGATCATTACCGATAATAATTGTGTCGCAGGTCAGGCCCGCGCGGGCCACGGCGGTCTGCAGACCCGGAGCCTCGCCGCATATGGCACGCACTTCGGCACTTGCTCCCTGATCGACCAGATATTGAGAGATTTTGACGCGTTGCCCTTCCAGAGCGGCGTTTGCCTGATCTACATCGACCTGCCAACCTTCAGGCAATGAATAGGTGCTGAACTCACCAATACCTACGGAATAAACCGGGATGGGAGGTAGTTTGCACAACAACAAGACGATCAAATGAATATTGTTTTCAAGGGCCGTCTGGCTCAGCGTTTCCAGATCGGTGGGCTGAGCGGTTTCTCCGAGAATAACGGTAAGTGTTGCGTTCTGCATGGTTGTGTTCCTTCTGTGCACTTCGCTCACTATGACGTGCCATTGGAAACAGCGCATTGATTTGGATCAGGTTTAGGCGGACGCTTCTGGGGCGTTTGCTTCCAGTTCCTGCTGGATCACGTCGATGATGTCCTCGCGCAGATTGTCGAGGTGGACGCCGATGGCCGTGCGGATCGCATCGGGGTCACGGGCGCGCAGGGCGGTGACGATCTGGCGGTGGTGCGTGATCACCCTCTCGCGGTTGCGCCGTTTGACCGCCGCCAGAAACCGCGAACGCCACAGCCGCGCCAGAAAGGTGCGGTGGATCTCGGCCAGCGGCGCATTGTGCGAGGCCCGCGCGATGGCGGAATGAAAGCTCATGTCGATCTCGAAAAGGTCCAGCGGGTCTGCAGTGTCGAACAGCTCCGCCATCTGATCGACGATCTTTTCGATCTCTTCGATGTCGTCGACTGTGGCGCGATGGCAGGCCAGTTCACCTGACAGCTTTTCCACGGCCAGCAACACTTCGACCTCGTCCGAGACCTGTTTGATCGAGGGGATCGACACGATCGGGCTGCGCGCGGGGCGCAGATCGACCAGACCCTCCTTGGCCAAGATCCGCACGGCTTCGCGCAGTGGCGTGCGGCTGACCCCCATCTCTGTGGCATTGTCGCGTTCCTTGATGCTGGCACCGGGCGCCAGCTTGCCCCGCAGGATGTTGCGGCGCAGCTGGTTTGCGATCTGCTCGGAGAGCGGGTTGTCCGTCATGCTGTGTCCGTCATGCTGTGTCCATCAAGAGGCGGGGGCCGCGCCTGCGTCCGCATACCATACGGACAGGTCCTGTTCCAGTTTTGGTATACCGAAATTTGTTGATTGTCGATATGCGACTCGCTAGGCTCTGATTGGATGGTATACCATCTGAGCCAACTTCTGGTTGAGGAGGGTTGGCCGAAAAACGGGCGGCGCCAATGTCGCTATGGGAGGAAAGACACTATGAAACTGAAGACACTTTTGCTGTCGACTGCGGCTGCGGCCATGGTTGCAGGCAGCGCTTTAGCCCAGGATGTGACACTGCGCATCCAGACACACTATGCCACTGAGCACCCCACCGGCAAATTGCTGGCGGAGTGGATCGACGACGTACAGACCATGTCTGACGGCGGTATCGCGGTCGAAATGTTCTATTCTTCTTCGGTGGTTGCCACGACCGAAACATGGGACGCCGCGATCAACGGCATTCTCGATTGCGACGCCACGGGCGGCGCGTACCAGACCGGCAAGAACCCCGCGTTCCAGTTCGTCGGTGACATCATGGGCGGCTATGACACGCCCTGGCAGCAGTACAGCTGGCTGTATTACGGTGACGGCTATGCCGCCGCGCAAGAGCTTTATAATTCCCAAGGCATGCAGCTGATCGGCTGGTCGATCTACGGTCAGGAATCGCTGTCCTCGTCCAAACCACTGGAAGGTTTCGAAGACATCCAGGG
>JAGXHE010000063.1 GCA_024636445.1 Sulfitobacter sp. | reverse complement strand
GGTTGGCAATCATGACCTGCTTCTCGATCGCGGTGGATGGGCAAAATCAGATACTGCCCGATACTATCGCAAGGCCCATCCGGCTGACCTCGCGAAACAGCTCTACGCCTACGGTTGGGACTATGGTCAAGATCCGGTCAACACGCAAAAAATCGCACGGAAGATACAATAAGATGAATGGGTTAGGGAAAACGTCCGCTCTCTTAGCAGGGGAGCGCCTTCGACCACTCGGCCACATCTCCGCCGACGGGTATAGACAAGCAAGTGCAGGTAATACAAGGCGAAATTGCCATTGTGGCGAATTTTATCGCACCACCTTCGAAACCATTGAAAAGGCTCAAAAACGCGTTTTCTTGCGATCACTAAGGGCAAGATTTGGTCAAATTGACCAAGAGATATTTGTGGCAGGCATCTTCCCTCAGCCATATCAGGCCACTTTCAAGCAACCTGCTTACGTACTTTCGAAACCTGTTCGGTCTTTAGCGTCGTCCATCACTGACCAATATTTCAGCCATGAATTTCTATCACCACCCGACATCTGAAGCGGTCGGACGCGCCGCGCAACCAGTGCCCCGAAGTCGAATACCTGATGCGCCTTGTTGGCCGTCCAGGCTCTGACAAGACAGAAGTGGAGCGGGCTGGTTATGTTGATGCTGACCGCCATTCGCGTCGCCGCAAGGATCAGTGCAAGTACGCAAGCCCGCTTCCCGGGGGAACAGGACCACGACAATCGGGTGCTATGCGGCCGACCGAGGCCATTTCAAAGGATCGCCATTGCTAACGGCCAGATGGGAAATCAAACCCCCGATTGGACCGCTGTTGCGAATCCGAATATTCTGCACATTTCTATGTGATGCGCGGCGCTGCCCAACTGGCGCATATGGCGGGATGGTGTAGGAATAACGGCTGGGCTTTCTCATCTTGACATGATTGGACTTCACGCGCGGCAGGCCTAACTACCGGACATGGAAAACAGCCCCACAACATCCATTCTCTACAACGCCAACTGCCCGGTCTGCAATTTCGAGATTGGGCGTTACGCCCGCTATGCGGGCAAGGCCGGTCTGCCCATTCGGCTTGATGATTTGAACACAGATGCGCGGGACCGGTGGTGGCTGGATGCTGATACCGCCGCCCGGCGGCTCTATGTGCTGCATGAGGGCGCGCTGACATTCGGAATACCCGCGTTTCTGGTGCTGTGGGCGCAGATGCCACGCTTCCGTCTGCTCGGCCGGATCGTTGGCTTGCCGGGGATCAGGCAGATCGCCAACTCCGCCTATGACCATGTGCTTGCTTTTGATCTACCGCTGGCACCTGCGCCGGTTGCGCAAGCGGCACGTCCCCACCTGAAACCGGAGAGCGCATTTGCCCGAAGACAATGACACCAACGGCGCGGCCGTGCCGACCGGGCGCGCGAAGCGGCTGTGGCACTTTGGCGGTATGGCCACAGGCATTGCGGGCAGCGTCGCTGCAGGGGGTCTGCGCGCGATGGCGGGGGGCAAGCGGCCCGATCTGACGCAATTGCTGCTGACGCCTGCCAACACGCTGCGCGTTACGGATGGCCTGTCGCATCTGCGCGGGGCAGCACTCAAGCTGGGGCAGATGCTGTCCATGGATACCGGGATTGTGCTGCCGGGTGAGCTGACGGCGATCCTGTCGCGGATGCGCGATGATGCCCGCCACATGCCACCCAAACAGTTGCAAACCGTACTGAATGCCGAATGGGGGCCAGGGTGGTACAGCCGTTTTGCCCGCTTCGACGTGCGCCCTTTTGCGGCAGCCTCCATCGGGCAGGTGCACCGGGCCACGCTGCCCGATGGCACCGACTTGGCGATCAAGGTACAATATCCCGGTGTGCGCGACAGCATCGACAGCGACGTGGATAACGTGGCCACCCTTTTGCGCCTGCCCGGCCTGATGCCGCGCGGGATGGATATGTCGCCACTTTTGGCCGAGGCGAAGCGCCAGTTGCACGCCGAAGCTGACTATCTGGCCGAAGCGCAGCATCTGGTAGGGTTCGGGGCCCTGCTGGAGGGGTCCGACATCTTCGCGCTGCCCACCCTGCATGACGCGCTGTGCACGCCCCAAGTGCTCGCGATGCGCTACATGGAAAGCGCGCCGCTGGACAGTCTGGTGGATGCGCCGCAAGCCCAGCGTGACCGGGTTGCCGCCGCACTGATTGATCTGGTGCTGCGCGAATTGTTCGTGTTCGGCGCCATGCAGACCGACCCGAACCTTGCCAACTACCGCTTTGATCCCGTCACCAACCGCATCGTCCTTTTGGATTTCGGCGCGGTGCAGCCTATTGCCGCCGCCCGCGCCGCCGATTTCCGCGCGCTCGCCCGTGTGGCGCTGGATGGCGGGGCCGAAGCCACGCGCGACGCCATGTTGCGCATCGGCTATTTCGGCCCGGATACCGCCCCGCATCACCAAGACTTGATCCAGTCCATGTTCGACGTAGCGATGGGCCCGCTGCGGCAAGACACCCCGTTCGATTTCGGCAGAAGTGACCTTCTGGACCGCCTGCGCGACATGGGTCTTGCCATCGGCAATGACCGCGAGCTTGCCCATGTCCCCCCCGCCGCCACGTTGTTTCTGCACCGCAAGATTGGCGGCATGTACCTAATGGCCGCCAAACTGCGCGCGCGCGTGACCCTGCGCCCGATGGTCGAAACCTATTGCCGGGATCAAACCTTGGAATGACACTGATGACAGATTGGCCCCCCACCCGCGCCGCTGGCGATGCAATCCTGCAGGCCTTCATCCCCCGCATGGGCCGCCGCTATGCGGGTGGCCGCAACACCGACCACGGCCCGGGCGCGCACAAGGCGGTTTCGGTGCTGTCGCCCTATATCCGGCGCAGACTGGTGCTGGAACAGGATGCCGTAGCGGCAGCCCTTGCAGCCCACGGCCCCGAGGACGCCGAGAAATTCGTGCAAGAGGTGATCTGGCGCGGCTATTTCAAGGGCTGGCTGGAACGCCGCCCGCAGGTCTGGGCCAGCTATCGCTCTGGGCTGGACGCTGATCTTGCCGCGCTTGACCGCGACCGCCGCCTGCGCCGTGATGTGGAGCGCGCAATAAGCGGCCAGACCGGGCTGGAGTGTTTCGATGCATGGGCCACTGAACTCGTGGACACAGGCTATCTGCACAACCACGCGCGGATGTGGTTTGCATCAATCTGGATCTTCACCCTTGGTCTGCCGTGGCGGCTGGGGGCTGACTTCTTTTACCGGCACCTGCTGGACGGCGATGCTGCATCAAACACCCTTGGCTGGCGGTGGGTCGCGGGGCTGCACACGCGCGGCAAGCCCTATCCGGCCGATGCGCAGAACATTGCGACCTTTACCGCCGGGCGGTTTGCTCCGCGGCGGTCTGATCTGGCGGAAGTGACCCAAGGTCTGGAGGCGACGGAACCCGATGGCCTGCCTTCGGTCTTGCCCTTGCGGACTGTGACAGCCCCCCGCCCCAACCTGCCCACAGCCCTGCTGATCACGGATGAGGATTGCCGCGTTGAGGATTTCAACCTTGCGATCCTTGATATCCGCACCGTTGCCACGCTGAGTGCCAGCCATCTGCGATCGCCCTTGCCGCTGTCCGAACTGGTGCAGCGGTTCGAGGCAGGCGCGCTGGCCGATGCCGCACAGCGGATTGGTGCCGTGCCTGTGCAATTGCACGCAGGCGATCCCGCCGCGCTTGCCAAATGGGCGCTGGCGGCAGGGGCCACACAGATTGCAACGCCCTACATCACCCAAGGCCCCCTGCGTGACTGGCTGGAGGAAGCAGCCCCGTCGCTCGCCCTCGCTGGCATCACGCTATGCGAATGGCGGCGCGATTGGGATACCGCCATCTGGCCCCATGCCACGGCAGGGTTCTTCAAGGTCAAAAAATCCATCCCCCGCATCCTCGAACAGGTGCTGCCCGGATGACGCCGGTCATCATCATTGGCGCAGGCATCGCCGGATTGGCTTGTGCGCGCAGGCTTGCCGACGCGGGCATGGCACCTGTGGTGCTGGACAAAGGGCGTGGCATTGGCGGGCGCGTGGCCACGCGGCGCGCGGGGGATTTGCAGTTCGATCATGGGGCGCAATATGTGAACGTGCATGGCGCAGGCTTTGCCAGCGTGCTGGATGGACTGGAAAACGCGGGTGCTCTAGCCGGATGGGCAGATGGCACGGGGCGCAAGCACAGTGTGGGCGTGCCGGGCATGTCGGCCCTGCCCAAGGCGCTTGGGGCCGGGCTGGATGTCCGGCAAAATACGCAAGTTCTGCGACTGGTGCCAGATGCAGCGGGCTGGCTGCTACATCTGGCAGACGGCACCTTGCGTGCGGAATCGGTTGTGGTCACCGTGCCCGCCCCACAGGTGGCAGCCCTTTTGGGCTCGGGTCACCCGCTGGTCGCAGCACTTGGCGCGGTGCAAATCGCCCCATGCCTGACGTTAATGGCTGCTGTCGCGGCCGCTGCCCCCTTCATCACCCGCAAGGATACCGATGATCCCTTGTCATGGATCGCGCAAGACAGCGCCAAGCCAGGCCGCTCACAAGGGCACGGCGCGCTGTGGGTGGCGCAAGCGGGTGCCGCGTACAGTGCAGCACGTCTGGAGGATGATCCAGCAACGTTGACAGCAAGCATGCTGCAACTGCTGTGCGACAGGCTGGGCGTATCGCCCGCCACCGTGACCCATGCCAGCTCCCACCGCTGGCGCTACGCGCGGGTAACGCAGCCACTTGGTCAGCCATTTTTGTGCAGCGACGATGGCAGCCTTTATCTGGGCGGCGACTGGTGCCTTGGCGCGCACATCGAGGCGGCATGGGACAGCGGCACCGCCATGGCCGCCGATCTGCTGGCGCGCAGATGACCATGTGGACTGCTCCCCGCGTCGGCCGACTGATCACGCTGATCCGCACCGCCCCGCGCCCGCCCGCTAGGACGGGGAGGATCGCGTTGGCGCTGACCTTTGGCCGTCAAACAATCATTTGAGAGGCGCAGCTCGTACTTAACCGCCAACATGGCATCGCGTTAAAGCCGTCGGAAACCTGTTACCACACGATTGATCTGGCCGCGCATATCACCCTAAACGGTGACGATATCGTCGTTCACAGTGACCACACACAGCAGCACGCTAATCACTATTCCGACGGTTGTTTCGGGGCAAAGTTTAGGCACGCTTATCCCTGAACCGATCGAACTCCCCTCCGACCTGCCCGCCTTTTACAGGGCGCACATAGACGATCTGGTCGGCACTTTGTCGGAAGAAGGTGTGGCTGGCCGCGCCAGCAACGCGTTGCATCAGCTGATCGACACTGTGGTGGTCAGCCGGGACGCCGAGGCGAAGGTGCATTTGCTTGAACTGCGTGGTCAGCTGCTGGAAACGCAAAAAAGCCACCCGAGGGCAGCTGTTAGCATCTTGATATGTTTGGCGTTTTTGGTTGCGGGAGGGCGCAACAGCCGCACCCTATCTGCGCTCATGTGCGTGGTCTGAAAATTTTACTGATAATTGAAGACTTCTCCTCAATCAGGGAAAGTCTTCAATGAGAAATCGTGCGAAGTTCGCAACTATCGTTGCCATCAGACGCAGCCCTGTATCTGGTCTCTAAACCTTGATTCACAAGGTCAGACGCCATCCTTGAATATTTAAGAAATTTTTGGATTTTGTTGTCGTCATCATTACAAAGTCGGCTGCTCAGGAATTTTGTGTTCTTTCTAATTCATCAATGCCGAAAGACATAGCGCCAAACCGACCGCGCGTGTCGCCACCTCGAAGGCAACGGGATCGTGGTTCGTCATGGCGATATCGAAGGCCGCATCGTCTATGTGCTTCGATCAAGTTACGCCGCCTACAGAGCGATTGTGCTCCGAGCTGCTATAGGCCGAACAAACGATCCGCGATTTCGCCAGCCTTTCACGCAATAGTTGCAGCTTGTCGAGCATGGGTTTGGCGACGAACCACTTGTCGTTGCCGCGGCAGGCGATTTTGGGGGGCGAAAAGTTGGGCCAGTCCCAGCTGCCCTCCGGCACATCGACCCATTGGCTACGAAAAGTTGGGAAACCAACTTCGATTCAGTCTAAGATCTTACCGTGCAACTTTCTTTTTTGCCCCAATCGGAAAAGGATCTGACATGCCCGAATACCTGACCCCCGGTGTCTACGTCGAGAAAGTCGCTGGCGGCGCCGGGCCGATCAGCGCCGTCGGCACCTCGACCGCGGCCTTCTTCGGCATCGCACCGGGCGCGAAGGCGCCCCTGCGCGATCCGGTCTTCGTCACGTCCTGGAGCGATTTCGTCCGTCGCTTTGCCCTCGGCGCGGTGACCACCACGCCGCTGGCGCAGGCTGTGAAAGGGTTCTTCGGCAATGGCGGATCGCGGCTCTACATCGTGAACGTTGGGGCCAGCGCCGAAAAGATTAGCACAGACGATCTGGCCCTAATCGCGGCCATCGATGGCATCAGCCTGATCGCCGCGCCGGGCTACACCGACGCCGAAAGCGTCGAGGCGATCTTGACCGATTGCGAGGCGCGCGGGGACCGGTTCGCCGTGCTGGACATGGCCGAGGGTGGCACCCTGCAAGACATGACGCAGGTGCAGGCCGCGGGCGGATTGCGCCCGCGCACCACCGACCAAGGCTTGGCTGCGGTCTACACCCCATGGATCGAGATTCTCGATCCGATCACGGGGCTCCGCGTCTCGGCCCCTCCCTCGGGGCACTTGTGCGGCGCCTATGCCGGCGTCGATGCGACGCGCGGCGTCTGGAAGTCGCCCGCGAACATCGGCCTGCGTGGCGCTCTTGGTCTGACCCGTCAGTTCTCGTCGACAGAACAGGACATCTTGAACCCTGCGGGCGTCAACTGCATCCGGATGTTCGCCGATGGCATCCGGGTCTGGGGCGCACGCACTCTTGGCGACGCGGCGGGCGACTGGCGCTACGTGCCGGTGCGGCGCCTGAGCTTGATGATCGCGCAATCCATCAAAGAGGGCACACGCTGGGCGGTGTTCGAACCCAACGACCTGACGCTCTGGATATCCCTGAGCCGCGATATCGGGGCGTTTCTCCAGACAATGTGGCGCGCCGGCGCCTTAATGGGCGCCAAGCCCGAGGATGCATTCTTCGTCAAGTGCGATGCGGAAACTGTCGCGCAGGCCGATATCGACGCAGGCCGGGTGAACATGCTGATCGGCATCGCGCCGGTCAAACCCGCCGAGTTCGTGATCATCCGCATCAGCCAATCCGCCGGACAAGCCCAGATTGAGGAGGGTTAGGTGATGCCTCTGGAAAACTTAGTTCAAACCAGCGTCACCCATAAGCCCTGCATAGCAGGAGACGATTGAAAATATGTAGACTCCGAAGCCACTTCACTCACAAAGCTGTTTGCAAACTTAAATTTGTTTTAGAGATTACTCCTGACATTCGACGAACCGCAGTCATCAGGGACCTATGGGACCAAATCATGGAAGCGGTGGTCGATGCCGGTCTGCAAACGTCTGCTGGATGCTTTGCAGCCAGGCCAACATGTGTTGGCGGATAAGGCCTAAGATGCCGATTGGATCAGGGAAATGATATGGGAGCAGGGCGCAGTCGATGTGATCCCCTCCAAGTCCAACCGCAAGCTACCCAAGGAGTTTAACGCAGACCTTTATGAAGATCGAAACAAAATCGAGCGGTTCTTCGGTCGTCTCAAAGCCTCTTTCAGGCGCATCGCAACGCGATACAAAAAGACATCACAGAACTTCTTGGAGATGATCAAACTGGCCGCTGTGCGCTTGTGGATCCAGTTTTACGAGTCCGCTGCCTAGAATACCATCGCGGGAAAAAGTTTGAAAAACTTGGGGCCACCAAAGAATGGCAGCCCCAAGTATTTAACGGTAGCAGCATTTACCGATTAGCGGCTTGGGCCGGTCTCGGTGATGTCACGGCTCTGCGGGGACGTGATGAACACGGTGCGTCCGTCAGGTGTCTTGGCCAAAGTGGCCGGGCCGGAGGCGTCAGTTGCCATGAAGGCATTTTGCTCTGTGCGCATGTCCTGCGTGTAGGTTGCTTCGTAAGAGCCATTCTTCATGCTGTCGGAAAATACCGTCGCGTGGCCTTCCATGCCTCGTGCAAATGCAGGTGCTGCGGTTGCCATGATGGCGGCGGAGATAATCATAAGTGTCTTGGTCATAAAACGTTCCTAACTTTAGTTGCTGTGCCGATCTCGTCGGCTCTGGTGTAAATACGCACCGAACTTCGGTTAGGTTTCAATTTGCCTCGTCACGCTTAGGTGATCAGATGTAACATGATGGTTTACGATACTTTTTTGTTGTGCATATTTGCACATATATAGATCTCATATGCACAGGGATCAAGGTTGAGCCTTTATAGATCTGCACAACGCTATACCCTTGGGACAAAAACCTATGGTCAAATACGGTCCTTTTGGGAAGTCGCTCAGGAACGGTGAGCCCTAAAGACTTCCGGCACTGCTATGAGCAGCAAAAGGGTCGCAGCGATTATAAAAATCCAGTTCCCTACAAACTGAAACAACAGCGCACCGCAAAGACCACCGAAGGTAAAACAGGCGAGAGTTAAACTGTGCAACCAAAGCTTTGGTGTCGCATCTTGCCGCGCCTTTTCATCCCCGACAAGCGCGGCCAATTCGATGCCAATATCAGTCGCCATTCCTGACACATGAGTGGTGCGGACCCGCGCCCGTGAAATCATCGTCGTTACAGCGTTTTGAAGACCCATTATAAAGCTGAGAACAATGACCAGAAATGTCTCGTGTCCTGTAGCCGATAACATGATAAATGCGGTGCCGACCAGCAGAAGTATAATGGCTTCGGCGGCAATTGCCAAAGCATAGACTGAGCGGAGCTGTTGACGTTCGCCAGCTTGAATAGCAATCGCCACCATGCCTGCACCGCAGATAAACGCAATGACCAGTCCCAAGAAGGAAAACGCAATCAGGATCGCGCCATTCGCGATGAGGTCAGCAAATGCCGAGATATTTCCTGTCATGTTTGCTGTGAACGATCCAGCGATGAGGAATCCGACGGCGTTCAGCGCACCCGCGACTGAAGAAAGTAGGCCCGCAAGAACCAGATCGATATTTGAGGTGCGGGCATCGCCGACTTTGATGAGCATCTTTAGTCCTAATATTCAGTTCTCAAAGAATGGCATTGCCCCTATGTCCACACAACTATCATGTCAGACTGTTCCATAAACTGTCGATTTTGGTCTGGGACAGAAACGCCTGAGCTTTGTCTGCGGCAGCCTCCGCGAAGGAGCGCACACCCGCCGTTTAGGTGGACTGCCGCGAGGCGAAACCCTTCGCGGGTGCGGCAACGCGACCCGCATCAGAAAACCTTCACCAAAACGGACCTTCGAGGTAGAAGTCAACACCGTACTGCGCCTTCACCAACCGCCGTTCGTGCATCTCGCAGCATTTCACTGGCTCGATGACCTTAAGAAATCAGCCTGCACATGGATTAGTTCAGTTTTTAGACTTTTAATCTGGCGGCGTCTCGACAGAAAAGACTTCCTCTCCAAGCCGGTTCCAATGAGAATCTTCACGCTTACATATGACGGCTTCAGCCAACCCTGATAGTTGGTGTTATCAAAAAGCCTGTGAAACATCGGGCTGTAGCCTGCATCACCGGCGCTGCATCGGAAAATTTGAACCATATGTTTGGAAATCAGGACTACTTTCTGTGCAACCGGCCCCCAGGC
>JAGXHE010000062.1 GCA_024636445.1 Sulfitobacter sp. | reverse complement strand
GTATCGGTCCTAACATGGCATGCTACTTGACGTGACAACAATATCAATTGGATGGCCGTTCCAAGGCGTTTTTATGGCTTTACAACCAAACGTCGGCAATAATTAACGCCTTAGCTGGGCTGACAGGCTTTTAGCCTTCAGGAAATCCGAATGGGTAAGCAATGGTAACCTGAAAACGATTGATCTCTGTTCCGGGTAGCGATTAGGATTTCCCTGCGTGGCTGTTCGTCCACTTTTCCCCAGAAGCGCACCTAGTGTGATAGTGACGGACAGCGCAGTTTTTCGCGTTTTTCTCCTGATGGACAGAGCAGCCACGTTCTCACCATCAACCAACACCCAACCACTGAATCGCCGCTTCAGCAGTATGTGACCAGTTTTTGCCGCTCAGGTGCAGGGGCTATGGCGCAGGTTTTCATCCAGCCAAGAATATGGCGGTGAGTCCGCCAACAAACAGGTATAGTTGGTACTTTGCCGTCAACTCGCCCCGGCCATTGGGTGTCCAAGTGCAGAAGTCAGGGGGATTCCCGGGTGGATTAATTTTAACAAAATCATCAAAAATCAAAATAAAACATATGTTTATAGGAGTGTATTGGTGCCGCTGATAGGCATTGAACCTAAGACCCGCTAATTACGAATGATGTGCTCTACCTGATGAGCCACAGCGGGCTCTGGCGGAGGGGGAGCCGTATCCCCCGCCGCCCACGGTCTTACCCTTGCAGCGGTTTCACACCCACGTCGTCGGCGGCCTGCGCCTTGATCGCCAGAGCGGCGGCGTAGGACGCCGCTGCCGTGGTGAAATAGGGGATCTTGTCATAGAGCGCGATCGAGCGGATCGACTTGCTGTCCTCGACCGCCTGCGTGCCTTCGGTCGAGTTCATGACCATCTGAATGCCGCCGTTCTTCATCATGTCGGTGACGTCGGGGCGGCCCTCATAGACCTTGTTGACGACCCCGCAGGCGTGGCCGTTATCAGACAGCCACTTTGCGGTGCCGTTGGTGCCCACAAGGGTAAAGCCCAGATCCAGCAGGATGTGCGCGGCTTCCAGCATGTCGCCCGTCTTGTCGTCGTCTTTGATAGACACGAACACGCAGCCCTCGCGCGGCAGCGGGTTGCCCGCACCCATCTGCGCCTTGAGAAAGGCGCGTGGGAAATCGCGGTCCCAGCCCATGACTTCGCCGGTCGAACGCATCTCGGGGCCAAGGATCGTGTCGACGCCAGGGAAACGGGCAAAGGGCAGCACGGCTTCCTTTACCGAATACCAGGGCATGTTCGGGTCGGCCAATGTCATCGGGTCGCCCAGCGGCAGCACGTCGGAGTATTTCGCATTCGCATCATAGGGCGCGCGCATCGGGAAGTTCGACAGCGGCTCGCCCGCCATGACGCGGGCGGCGATGGAGGCGATTGCGCTGTCGGTCGCCTTGGCGACGAAGGGCACGGTGCGCGAGGCGCGCGGGTTGACCTCGATCAGGTAGATCTCGCCATCCTTGACCGCGAACTGGATGTTCATCAGGCCGACCACTTGCAGGGCAAGGGCCAGCGCGCGGGTCTGCACCTTGACCTCTTCGATGATCTCGTCGGGCAGGGAATAGGGGGGCAGCGAACAGGCTGAATCGCCCGAGTGCACGCCCGCCTCTTCGATGTGCTGCATGATGCCCGCGACATGCACGTCGGTGCCGTCGCAGATCGCATCGACGTCCAGTTCGACCGCGCCCGACAGGTAACTGTCGAGCAGCACGGGGCTGTCGCCGGAAACAACGACCGCCTCGCTGATATACCGCTCAAGCTGCGCCTGATCGCGCACGATTTCCATCGCACGGCCGCCCAAGACATACGAGGGGCGGATCACCAGCGGAAAGCCGATGTCGGCGGCGATGGTGATCGCTTCGGCGTCGGAATGGGCAATGCCGTTGTGCGGCTGTTTCAGGCCAAGACCCTGCACCAGCTGCTGGAACCGCTCGCGGTCTTCGGCCAGATCGATGGCGTCGGGCGTGGTGCCAAGGATCGGGATACCTTCGGCGTGCAGGGCGGCGGCGATCTTCAACGGGGTTTGGCCGCCAAATTGCACGATCACGCCGTGCAGCGTGCCGTTGTCCTGCTCGACCCGCAGGATTTCCATGACGTGCTCAAAGGTCAGCGGCTCGAAATACAGACGGTCCGAGGTATCGTAGTCGGTAGACACCGTTTCGGGGTTGCAGTTGACCATGATGGTTTCATAGCCCGATGCCGTCAGCGCATAGCACGCGTGGCAGCAGCAATAGTCGAACTCGATGCCCTGGCCGATCCGGTTTGGGCCACCGCCAAGGATCACGACCTTTTTGCGATCAGAGGGGCGGGCTTCGCATTCGACATCGCCAAATACGGGGGATTCGTAGGTCGAGTACATATAGGGTGTCTGCGCCTCGAACTCGGCGGCGCAGGTGTCGATGCGTTTGAACACGGCCACCACGCCCGCGTTGCGGCGTGCAGTGCGGACCTGATCTTCGGTCAGGCCGGTCAGCGTGCCCAGACGTGCATCGGTAAAGCCCATCATCTTGAGGTGGCGCAGGCCCTTTTCATCTTTGGGCAGGCCGCTTGCGCGCACCTCTTCTTCGGTGTCCACGATCTCGCGGATACGGGCAAGGAACCACGGATCGAACATGGTGATGCCGTGAATATCGACGTCGCTGATGCCGTAGCGCATCGCTTGGGCGATGACCCGGATGCGGTCGGGCGTTTGCTGGGCCAGCGCCTTGGTGATGGCGGCGCGGTCCGGCGCGCCGGGAATGCGGATCTCGTCAAAGCCGGTCAGACCGGTTTCCAGAGAGGCCAGCGCCTTTTGCATCGATTCGTGGAAGGTACGGCCAATCGCCATCGCCTCGCCCACGGACTTCATCGCCGTGGTCAGATGGGGTTCCGAGCCAGGGAATTTCTCGAAGGCAAAGCGCGGGATCTTGGTAACGACATAGTCAATCGTCGGCTCAAAGCTGGCAGGCGTGACCTTGGTGATGTCGTTGTCGAGCTCGTCCAGCGTATAGCCCACGGCCAGTTTTGCCGCGATCTTGGCAATCGGGAAACCCGTCGCCTTGGACGCCAGCGCGGACGAGCGCGACACGCGCGGGTTCATTTCGATCACGACCATGCGGCCATCGGCGGGGTTCACCGCCCACTGCACGTTCGATCCGCCGGTTTCCACGCCGATCTCGCGCAGTACGGCGATCGAGTGGTTGCGCATGACCTGATATTCCTTGTCGGTCAGCGTCAGGGCAGGGGCCACGGTGATGCTGTCGCCGGTGTGCACGCCCATCGGGTCGATGTTCTCGATGGAACAGACGATGATGGCATTGTCGGCGCAGTCGCGCACCACTTCCATCTCGAATTCTTTCCAGCCGAGCAGGCTTTCGTCGACAAGGATCTGACCCACGGGCGATGCGTCCATGCCGGTGCGGCAGTAATGCTCATAATCTTCGCGGTTGTAGGCTACACCACCGCCGGTGCCGCCCATGGTGAATGCAGGGCGGATGATCGCGGGCAGACCGACATAATCCAGTGTCTCGAACGCAAGGGCGACACCTGCGGCAAGATCTTTCTTGCCGTTGGCCCCTTTGGGGGCGGTCACGATGGTGGCCTTGGGGTTCTCGATGCCCAGACGGTCCATCGCTTCGCGGAACAGCTTGCGGTCTTCGGCCATCTCGATGGCTTCACGCTTGGCACCGATCATCTCGACGTTGTATTTGGCCAACACGCCCATTTCTTCCAGCGCCAGCGAGGTGTTCAGGCCGGTCTGCCCGCCCATCGTCGGCAGCAGCGCGTCAGGACGTTCCTTTTCGATGATCTTGGCGACCATTTCGGGGGTTATCGGCTCGATATAGGTCGCATCGGCCATGCCGGGGTCGGTCATGATCGTGGCGGGGTTGGAGTTGACCAGAATGATCCGGTAGCCCTCTTCGCGCAGCGCCTTGCAGGCCTGAGCGCCCGAGTAGTCGAATTCGCAAGCCTGCCCGATGACGATGGGGCCAGCTCCGATGATCATGATGGACTTGATATCGGTTCTTTTTGGCATGGATCGACCCCTTGATTGTCGGACACCGCGTGCCCCCAAATTGTCCTGCGTTATAGGCAACAAGTCGTCGGGCGCAAGGGCCGTGGCCCCGCGATGGTCCATTCATACAGGCCTTTGGGCAAATTTATTTCCCCATTTGGCCCGATGAAGGGAACCAGCCACCAATGCATGAGTTAACGCTTGATGGTTAACAAAGACTGAGGGGGCATTTGGATTGCGATATTCTGCATTGCTATTGGGGTCGATCGGGGTTCTGGCCGACACATTCGACATGCAGAGACGCGCGTTCAATGCCGCTTTTGCCACGCAGGATCTGGATTGGACATGGGACACCGAAACCTATGCCGATTTGACCCGCGTCATCGGTGGCCGTGACCGCATCCAGCATTATGCCGATAGCCTCGATCAAGAGGTGAACTCTGATGCGCTCTATGATGCCAAGATCGACGCGTTCGGCAAGATGCTGGAGGGCGGCGTGCGCCTGCGCCCCGGTATTTCCGACCTGATCGCCGAAGCCCGCCGCTGCGAGATGAAGATCGCCTGCGTCAGTGCCGAGGACAAACGTCAGGTCGCCCTGATGCTGCGCGCATTGGGCCGCGATCTGGACCCGTCGGTGTTCGACTATATCGGCGATGGATCGAAAGCGGCCCGGCCCAAGCCCGAGCCCGCGATCTACCGCGATGCGTTGCGTGCCGTGGGTGTGGACGCCGACGCGGCACTGGCAATCGAGGACACGCCCGAAGGGGCCGCTTCGGCTGTGGCCGCAGACATCGACACATTTGCATACCCTGGACCCGGAATTGAGCATCGCACTTTTGTCGATGTGATCGGAACGGGCACGCCAACGCTGGATCTGCTGCGCACTGCGGAACAGTCGGAGTGATCTCTTCGGGGTGAAGTTCCGGACAGGGATTCGCCTCTCTGTCCGGCACTGTCTTTTGACGCAACGCCATTCACCGTGAGGTCAGGCGTTTTCGTCCAATTCCATCGTCAGGAACGTCCGCACCGCCGCCTCGAAATCGCGCGGTTTTTCCGCGTGCAGCCAGTGGCCGGTGTCGGGGATCTTGGCAAAGTGAGCGTCGGGGAACAGCGCCTTGATTTTGGGGCGGTGTTCGGACGTGACGTATTGCGAATTGCCGCCGGTCAGAAACAGGGTCGGGCCATCGAATTGGCTGTCCAGATCGGGAAACGACATGATGTCGGGCATGTTCTCCTCAAGCGCATCGAGGTTCAAAAGCCAGCGCTTTTCCGACACGTCCAGCGATTGCGTGAAAAACGACTGCAACGCAGGCTCGACACCCAGCGCGGCCAGCTGCTCGGCAGCCTCGGACCGGCGGGTGACGTTTTCGAGATCGACGCCGCGCATGGCGGTGATGAACTCCATCTGGCTGTGCGTGTAGTCTACCGGGGCAATATCGGCGACAACCAGCCGGCGCACCAGTTCGGGATGGGTCAGCGCCAGCGTCATCGCGGCCTTTCCGCCCATCGAATGGCCCAGCACGTCAACCGGCCCGCCGATGTCGTTGATCACCTCGGCCAGATCGCCCGCCATATCGGTGTAACTGTTGGTTTTTTCACGCGGGCTTAGCCCATGATTGCGCATGTCCACGGCGATCACCCGCCTTTCGTCCGAAAGGCGCTTGGCGATTACACCCCAGTTGCGGCCCGAGCCGAAGAGACCATGAGCAATAAGCAGCGGTGTGCCGGCGGCGTCGGAGGAGTTGTCGATGTAATTCAGCATGGGACAAGGGCTAGCGCGTTTCGCTTTGGTGCGCTAGGCCTAGCGCCATGGCAACGCAGATGGATATCGACGCCCGCGCCGAACGGTTGCGCGCAGCATTGGAAACGGCGCTGGGCGTCAAGGCGCGCAGCTATGGAGCTGCGCTGCGCAAGGCGGGGCGCCGTCTGCCCAAGCCGGTGCGCAGGCAAGCCGACGTGGTGGCCCGCGCGCACGCCATCGACGGCCACCCCAAACTGCGGCGCACCATCGACATGGACGCGGTCGCACGCGCCGAAGCCGACCTGCTGGCCCATCTGAAAACCATTGACCGTGCCGATCAGCGCCGAGGTCGGCTGCTGGGGCTGGCAGGGGTGATCGTGTTCAATCTGCTGGTGGTTGCAGCGCTTTTCGTCAGCTGGCTGGTCTGGTCGGGGTATCTGTAATCCACACCCGACGATGACAAGGATGTGACCAAGGACAAGGATGTGACCAAGCGGTCAATCTACCACGGCGTTGATCGCGGCGGGCGCTGTCTCGGCGGGTTGTTCGGTCACGACGTCTGCAGGCAATTCGTCGGTCGCCCAAAGGTCGCCCTGAGACAGCAACATGAGTGCCCCGATCAACGTCGCAGCCGTTCCCAGCGCTACCGTTTGCTTGCGTGGCCTGCGCTTTAACGGGACGGCATTCTGATTTGCGGAGGCTGTTCCTGTCGCGGACGGACGGCTGGACACCGGACGCCGGGGAAGGGGAGGCGCCGACAAAGGTTTAACCCGCGAGGGCGGCACGTCGGCGGCGAAACCCGTGGCGGTGCTGTCACAGCAAAACGCGAAAATACGCGCCGGTTTTCTGAAAATCTGACCGGGGCGAACCAGCACTTCTGTCACCTGTCCGGCCAGATCAAAGCTGTAGGTATGTTGCGCGCCAGCGCTGTCCATCAACGTATAAATCGGATGGGTTTCAGGCTTGATGTAATCGCCCGGCCGCACATAGATCGCCTGTACCCGCAGGGGGTAGGGCAATGTTGTCTCGTCAGGCAAGGCAAGTCCGTCGGTCGACGGCCCTAAATCATCCTGTGCGCGGCTCTTCACCATGCTCCAGCCTCCGTTCGTTTCAAGGCTTATGTGGGACCATGTAACAGATTTGCAAAGACTTCAAAGAGAATATGTTGACCCCGCAACGCGAAACACCCGCAGCGCTGCGCTGCGGGTGTCTGCAATCTGGGCCTATAGCCTTAAAGATTGGGGTAGAGCGGGAAGCGTGCGCACATGTCTGCGACTTCTGCGCGCACCCTGGCTTCGACGTCGGCATTTCCGTCTTCGCCATTTTCCGCCAGTCCGTCGACAACCTGAATGATCCAGTCACCGATCTTGCGGAACTCGGCCTCGCCGAAACCACGGGTCGTACCTGCGGGGCTGCCCAGACGGATGCCGCTGGTGATCGTCGGCTTTTCATCGTCGAACGGCACGCCGTTCTTGTTGCAGGTGATGTGGGCACGGCCCAGTGCCTTTTCGGTGGCGTTGCCCTTGACGCCCTTGGGGCGCAGGTCGACCAGCATCACGTGGGTGTCGGTGCCGCCGGTGACGGTATCAAGCCCGCCTTTCATCAACTGGTCTGCCAGAGCCTGTGCGTTCTTGATGACCTGCTGCTGGTAGGTCTTGAACGACGGCTCCAGCGCCTCGCCGAAGGCGACGGCCTTGGCCGCGATCACGTGCATCAGCGGGCCGCCCTGAATGCCGGGGAAGATCGCGCTGTTGACCTTCTTGGCGATGGTTTCGTCGTTGGTCATGATCATGCCGCCGCGCGGGCCGCGCAGGGTCTTGTGCGTGGTGGTGGTGGCCACGTGCACATGCGGGAAGGGCGAGGGATATTCGCCCGCTGCGATCAGACCGGCAAAGTGTGCCACGTCCGCCAGCACATAGGCGCCAACCTTGTCGGCAATCTCGCGGATGCGGGCAAAGTCGATCTGGCGCGGAATGGCCGAACCACCGGCGATGATCATCACCGGCTTGTGCGCGAGCGCCAGCTCTTCCATCTGGTCATAGTCGATGTCCAGCGTGTCGCGCTTCACACCGTACTGCACCGCATTGAACCATTTGCCGGACTGGTTGGGCGCGGCACCGTGGGTCAGGTGACCACCTGCATCCAGGCTCATGCCCAGAATGGTGGCACCCGGTGTCAGCAGCGCTTGAAACACGCCCTGGTTTGCCTGCGAGCCCGAGTTCGGCTGCACGTTGACGAAATCGCAGTTGAACAGTTGTTTGGCGCGGTCGATGGCCAGGTTTTCCGCGACGTCAACGAATTGGCAGCCACCGTAATAGCGACGGCCCGGATAGCCTTCGGCGTATTTGTTGGTCAGCACCGACCCTTGGGCTTCCAGCACGGCTGCCGAAACGATGTTCTCGGATGCGATCAGTTCGATTTCGTCGCGCTGGCGGCCCAGCTCGTCGGTGACGGCCTTGAACAGTTCGGGATCGCGGTCGGCAAGGCTTTGGGTGAAAAAGCCGGATGTGGTGGCGGACATGTGCAGGTCTCCATGGGTAGCGTGATCTATTGCGCCGCTACCTAGCTTAAACCGAACGTCGGGCAAAGCGGGTAATACGACGCAAAGTCCGAAGTTTGCGGCTGCGCCGGTTCCTTTTTGCGGCTGTGCTGGTGACTTGTGGAATAATATGTTTCAAATCGAGCAGCTTCGCGCCGATAGGAACCCCTGATGCCGCTGAAAATTGCCTTTGCTGCCAGTGCGGCACCTGTCGCCCAGACCGCCTACGAGGTGCTGGTCAAGCGCTACGGCGACGTCCCGCAGGAAAAAGCGGACGTGATCGTGGCGCTGGGGGGGGACGGTTTCATGCTGCAAACCTTGCATGCCACGCAGGAACTGCCTGCCCCGGTCTATGGGATGAACCGCGGCACCATCGGCTTTTTGATGAACGAATACGCCGAAAGCGACCTTGTCGAACGGCTGGAAGCCGCCGAACAGGCCGAGGTGAACCCGCTGAGTATGATCGCCACCTGCGGCGACGGCTCCGAGCATCACGCGCTGGCAATCAACGAGGTGTCACTGTTGCGTGCGGGCCCTCAGGCGGCCAAGTTGCGGATTACCGTCGATGGCCGTCTGCGTCTGGATGCGCTCAGCTGCGACGGGGCGCTGGTGGCGACGCCCGCAGGCTCGACCGCCTACAACTATTCCGCGCATGGGCCCATCCTGCCGATTGGTGCTGATGTGCTGGCCCTGACGGCTGTTGCGGCCTTTCGCCCCCGTCGCTGGCGCGGCGCGTTGCTGCCCAAGACCGCCGAGGTCCGCTTTGATGTGCTCGAGCCGGAAAAGCGTCCGGTGATGGCCGATGCCGACAGCCGCTCGGTGCGCGATGTGCGCACGGTCATCATCCGGTCAGAGCCGCGGGTGGTGCATCACATCCTCTTCGACCCCGGCCACGGGCTGGAAGAACGGCTGATCTCGGAGCAGTTCACCTGAGGCAGGCTTCACCGCGCGCTTGGCCCATCGGCTGAAAAGCGCGCGCTGCGCGGCCCAAGACAGGTCTTTGTATGGAACGTCTCTCGCGGGGTGCGCGTTGAGTTGCCAGAGACGATATACAAAGGAGAGACACTATGAACTGGGATACAATCCAAGGTAACTGGAAACAGATGACAGGTTCGGTTCAATCCAAATGGGGCGAGCTGACAGACAACGAAGTTCAGGAAGCCAAAGGCGACCGCGACTATCTGGTAGGCAAGGTTCAGGAACGCTATGGCATTGCCCGTGACGAAGCCGAGCGTCAGGTCGATGACTGGGCAAAATCGGTCTGAGCCACACCTGTCTAAATTCATGAAAGCCTGCAATGCTGTACGCATTGCGGGCTTTTTGGTACCAATCGTGGGCCAGTGTCAGGCGTATCAACCGCCAGCGTACCCGATGGTTTTCAACGCATCGCTGATCTCGTCCAGAATAGCCGGATCGTCGATTGTCGCGGGCATCTTGAACGCCTCACCGTCTGCGATCTTGACCATCGTAGCGCGCAGGATCTTGCCCGAGCGTGTCTTGGGCAACCTGTCGACCACCACGCATTGCTTGAATGCGGCGACCGGTCCGATCTGGTCGCGGATGCGCGCGACACATTCCGCTGCGATGTCCGAGTGGGGCCGGTCCACGCCCTTGGTCAGGCAGACGAACCCGATGGCGTTCTGTCCCTTCAGCGCGTCCGCCACGCCGATCACGGCACATTCGGCCACGTCCGGGTGACCGGCCAGAACCTCTTCCATGCCGCCCGTCGACAGGCGGTGGCCCGCCACGTTGATCACGTCGTCAGTGCGCGCCATGATATAAAGATAACCGTCGGCGTCGATCATGCCCGCATCTCCGGTCTCGTAGTAACCGGGAAAGGTATTCAGATAGGCTTTGCGAAAACGCTCTTCGGCCTGCCAAAGCGTCGGCAGCGTGCCGGGGGGCAGGGGCAGCTTGATTGCAATGGCGCCCAACTCTCCCGCAGGCAGTGCGCGCCCGCCTTCGTCCAGAATTTGCACGTCATAGCCGGGCATCGCCACGGTGGGCGAGCCGATCTTGACCGGCAGCGCCTCAAGGCCCGCAGGGTTGCCTGCGATGGTCCAGCCGGTTTCGGTCTGCCACCAGTGATCGTAAACCGGCACGCCCAGCAGGTCCTGCGCCCATTCGATGGTGTCGGGGTCGGCCCGTTCGCCCGCCAGATACAAGGCGCGCAGGCAACTCAGGTCATAGGGCTTGCGAAATTCACCCTTGGGATCTTCGCGCTTGATCGCGCGGAACGCTGTGGGGGCGGTGAAAAAGCTTCGGACGTTGTGTTCGGAAATCACCCGCCAGAAGGTGCCCGCATCCGGCGTGCCGATGGGTTTGCCTTCGAACACCACGGTGGTATTGCCGTGGATCAGCGGCGCGTAGCAGATGTACGAATGCCCGACGACCCAGCCCACATCGGACGCGGCCCAGAACACATCGCCGGGGTCGACGTTGTAGATGTTCTTCATCGACCAGTTCAGCGCCACCAGATGCCCCGCCGTCGGGCGCACGACGCCCTTGGGCGCGCCGGTGGTGCCGGAGGTGTAGAGGATATAGGCGGGATGGGTGCCCTCCACTGGAACGCAATCGGCGGGGGCGGTGCCCTTCTGGAACGCGTGCCAGTCCAGATCGCGACCTTCGGTCAAAGAGGCCGCTTCTTCCTCGCGTTGCAGGATCACGCAGAAGTCCGGCTTGTGGGTGGCCTCGGCTATGGCACCGTCGAGCAGGGGTTTGTATTTCACCACGCGGTTGGGTTCCAGACCGCACGACGCCGCGATGATCGCCTTGGGTGTGCAGTCGTTGATCCGCACCGCCAGTTCGTGCGCGGCAAAGCCACCGAACACGACCGAGTGGATCGCACCCAGACGCGCGCAGGCCAGCATGGCAACCAGCGCTTCGGGCACCATCGGCATGTAGATGATGACGCGGTCGCCCTTGGCAATGCCCTGTGCGGCCAGACCGCCGGCAAACCCTGCGACCTGTTGCTGCAACTCGGCAAAGCTGGTCTTGGATTTGCGGCCGGTGATCGGGCTGTCATAGATGATCGCGATCCGCGTGCCGTGGCCAGCCTCGACGTGCCGATCGACCGCGTTGTAGCAGGTGTTGACCTTT
>JAGXHE010000009.1 GCA_024636445.1 Sulfitobacter sp. | reverse complement strand
CGACTTCTTCCGCACAACCCTGCCAGCAAAATGGCCCGAATTCCGCGACACCGTCACCGACAACTTCCGCGTCGTATCGCTAAAGGAATACAAAGTGATTTGAGGGTAAACTCTCAGGGCAATTCAGGTCTTGGAGTATATTTTGTAAATTTTCCATGACATATTTTGTTTCTTGCCTCTTAATAGAGCTACGAGCGTATTTGGGGAGAGAGAAATATGCTGAAAACAATCTTATTAGGCAGTTGCGTCTTCGTTCAGGGCACGTTTGTGCGCATGTTGCCAGATGGCCGCATGAGCGTGAACGTCGACGGACGGATTTTTTCAGGTGCTCCGGTTAAACCCGCCATCTGAACTTAAGTCACGGCAAAGAAAAAGGGACGGCTCCTTGCGGGGCCGTCCCTTTTGTATCTGCTTTGTCGAATGGATCACGCGAGGGTACGCGTGACCTCCTCGCGCTCGAAGATCTCGATCACATCGCCTTCGCGAATGTCGTCGTAGTGTTCAAACGCCATGCCGCATTCCTGCCCGGACTGCACGTCTGACACTTCGTCCTTGAAGCGCTTCAGCGTTTTCAGCGTGCCCTCGTGAACCACGACGTTGTCGCGCAGCAGGCGCACACCGGCGCTGCGGCGTGCGACGCCTTCGGTGACCAGACAGCCTGCGACCTTGCCAACCCCCGTGACCTTGAAGACTTCCTTGATGTTGGCATAGCCAATGAAGTTTTCTTTGATCTCGTTGCTCAGCAGGCCGGAAGCGGCCGCTTTCACGTCGTCCACAAGGTCGTAGATCACCGAATAATACCGGATTTCGACGCCCTTTTGGTTGGCGGTGTTGCGTGCGGACGCGTTGGCCCGCACGTTAAAGCCCATGATCGGCGCGCCTGATGCCTCGGCCAGACCAACATCTGTCTCGGTGATGGCGCCAACACCCGAGTGCAGCACGCGCACGCGCACCTCGTCGTTGCCGATCTTCTCCATCGCCTGAACGATCGCTTCGGCGGAACCCTGAACGTCTGCTTTTACCAGAATTGGCAATTCACTGACGTTCTCGTTTTCCTTGGCGTTCGCCATCAGCTGTTCCAGCGTCGTGGCGGCACCGGCAGCGGCACGTTTGTCCTTGGCTGCCTTCGAGCGATATTCAGCGATCTCGCGCGCCTGCGCCTCGGTCGATGTCACGTTCAGAACGTCGCCCGCTTCGGGTGTGCCGTTCAGACCCAGAACCTCGACCGGAACCGATGGACCGGCTTCCTTGATACGCTCGCCCTTGTCGTTGATCAGCGCACGAACTTTGCCGTACTGCTCGCCCACAACAAAGATGTCGCCCTGACGCAACGTGCCGTTCTGGATCAGGACCGTGGCAACAGGGCCGCGGCCCACGTCCAGCTGCGCCTCGATCACGGCACCTTGGGCGGCGCGATTCGGGTTGGCTTTCAGTTCCAGCAATTCGGACTGCAACGCGATGGCTTCCAGCAAGTCGTCCAGGCCGTCGCCGTTGATGGCCGACACTTCGACGTCCTGCACTTCGCCCGACATCTTCTCGACAATAACTTCGTGCTGCAACAGATCGGTGCGCACTTTGTCAGGGTTTGCACCCGGTTTGTCGATCTTGTTGATCGCAACGATCATCGGAACCTTGGCGGCCTTGGCGTGGTTGATCGCCTCGATCGTCTGCGGCATCACGGCGTCATCCGCGGCGACAACCAGAACCACGATGTCCGTCACGTGAGCCCCGCGCGAGCGCATCGACGTGAACGCCGCGTGGCCCGGAGTGTCGAGGAACGTCAGAACAGCGCCGGTGGCGGTCACAACCTGATAGGCACCGATGTGCTGGGTGATGCCACCGGCCTCGCCCGCCACAACCTTGGCGTTACGGATTGCGTCCAGCAGCGATGTCTTGCCGTGGTCGACGTGGCCCATGATCGTGATGACCGGAGGACGCGTCAGCAAATCTTCGGCCTTGTCAGCGACCTCGTTGATCACCTGTTCGACGTCGGCGTCGGACACACGGTTCACGGTGTGGCCAAATTCCTCGATGATCAGCTCGGCAGTGTCGGCGTCGATGGTCTGGTTCTGGGTGACCATCATGCCGTTCTGCATCAGCGATTTGACAATGTCGCCCACGCGCTCGGCCATACGGTTGGCCAGCTCGGACACGACAATGGCTTCGGGCAGATTGACGGTGCGCGTGACCTTTTCACGCTCGACCGAACCACCCATCGCTTTTTGACGCGCACGCTCTTGCTTGCGCTTCATCGCTGCCATCGAACGCTGACGGCCACCTTCGCCGCCGGCCAAAGCCTGGTTCAGCGTCAGCTTGCCAGAGCGGCGACCATCGTCGGCACCCTTGCTGCGGGTATTCCGCTGATCGGCATCGCGATCTTTCTTGCGGGCTGTTGCATCCTGCTGCGGGGCGGGACGCGAAGGTGCCGTACGCTGAGGCTCGGACGCAGCAGGCGCCGGTGCGGCAGCCTCTTGGGCCGCAGCTTCGGCTTCGCGCTTCTTGCGTTCTTCCTCTTCGGCCTTCGCCTTGAGGCTTTCTACGCGATCGCGCTCTTCTTGCTCTTTCGCATCCTGCTCGGCCCGGCGGCGCTCGCGGTCTTCGGCGCGTGCTTTTTCATCCGCTTCGCGTGCGGCGGCCTCTTCGACCTCGCGCGACCTTGCAGCTTGAACGGCCTTCAGGCGACGTTCCATTTCCGCATCGGTGATGCCGGCAGGACGTTTGGCCGGATCGCCCAGTGATGGGCTACCGGTACCACCTTTGGCCGCACCTGTCTTGGGCACCACAACGCGTTTGCGTTTGGTTTCGACGACGACGTTCTTGGTCCGCCCGTGGCTGAAACTCTGTTTCACGTTCCCCGGACGCGCGCCACCGCGCAGCCCCAATGTCTTCTTACCGTCTGTATCGCTCATCTAGCTCGTCTATCCTTCCAGATGGCCCCTGCCATCTATGCGTTTGGGCGCAAACCCTTCAGCCTTCGGGCTTCCTCTACAACACGTTGCGTGAGTCCGCCAGAGGCGAGCGCCCCATGTATCACAGTTTGACGTCCGAATGCCAAACCCAATTCATCCGCGGTAAGCCAGCCTATGTAGCTGCCAAAGTGCGGAGTGCTCAATTTCGTCTTGCCGCGGGCTGATCCGTCCACAGCTTGGATCAATACCTCGGCCTCTTCGGTCTGAAGCCAGGTTTTGACCTTTTCATAGCCCGCCACGGCCCGACCGGACTTGCGCGACAGCGCAATAAGGTCAACAACGCGGCGCGCAAGCTGGCGTTCCACCTCGTCTACCAGACCCTCTGGAACCGTAACCTGCATCTTCGCACCGCGCGAAAACAGCTTCTTGGTCACGGCCTTCTGGATCGCGTCCCGATCAGCCGCGACATAAATGCCGCGACCGGGCAGTTTTCCCGCAATATCCGGGAAAATCTGCGCATCTGGCCCAACCACAAAGCGAACCAGCCCGTATTTCGGCTGGACTTCGCCCGTGGCAATGCACTTGCGTTCCGGACCGTCTTCTCGGTCTTTCGAGGCGCCACCGCGTCCCATCAGTTCCTCCCGAGGCCCGCGTTCAGGCCCCGGCCTCCTCGGCTTCGCCGTCTTCGTCGTCCAGTTCGGCGTCGCCTGTGTTCAGCTCGGCAGGATCAACCCAACCCAGCAGAACGCGCGCGGTCATGATCATCGTCTGCGCTTCTTCCAGGCTGATATCGAAGGGTTCAAGCACGCCGTCGTCCTTGACACGCTCGCCTTTCACCGTCGTCCAGCCGCCGGCCAGTTCCCAGTCAGCGCAGGTTGCAAAGTCTTCCAGCGTCTTGACGTCATCCTTGGCCAATGCCTCGATCATTTGGGGTGTCAGGCCTTCGAATTCAACCAGGCTGTCTTCGACACCCAATTCGCGGGCCGCTGCCAGCGCCGCTTTGTTCTGTTCGGACAGCACGTCGCGGGCACGGGCCTGCAGTTCGTTTGCCGTATCCGAATCAACACCGTCGATGACCAGCAGTTCGTCCTGCTCGACATAGGCGACCTCTTCGAGGCTCGTAAACCCTTCGGCGACCAGAAGCTGCGCAAAGAACTCGTCCAGATCCAGCGTGTCCATGAACAGCTTGGTGCGCAGTTCGAACTCTGCCTGACGACGGGCCGATTCCTGGGCTTCGGTCATGATGTCGATATCCAGACCGGTCAGCTGCGACGCCAGACGCACGTTCTGGCCGCGACGGCCAATGGCCAGCGACAACTGATCTTCGGGCACCACGACCTCGATTTTGCCCGCTTCCTCGTCCAGAACAACCTTGGTGACTTCTGCAGGCTGCAGCGCGTTCACCAGGAATGTCGGCTGATCGTCGTTCCACGGGATGATGTCGATCTTTTCGCCCTGAAGCTCGTTCACGACGGCCTGAACACGGCTGCCGCGCATACCGACGCAGGCACCGACCGGGTCGATCGAGCTGTCATAGCTGATCACCGCAATCTTGGCGCGCGAACCGGGGTCACGGGCGACCGCCTTGATCTCGATGATGCCGTCATAGATTTCGGGCACTTCCATCTTGAACAGCTCTGCCATGAACTCGGGCGCTGTGCGCGACAGGAAAATCTGCGGGCCGCGCTGCTCGCGGCGCACGTCCTTGATGTAGACGCGGATGCGGTCGTTGGGCCGGTAGCTTTCGCGGCCGATCTTTTCGTTGCGACGCAAGATCGCTTCGCCAGCGCCCACATCGACGATAACGTTGCCGTATTCCTCGCGCTTGACCAGACCGTTGATGATCGTGCCTGCGCGGTCCTTGAATTCTTCGTACTGGCGGTCACGTTCGGCTTCGCGGACCTTTTGCAGAATCACCTGCTTGGCCGACTGCGCGGCGATCCGGCCCATTTCCACGGGCGGAACTTCTTCGACCAGCGTGTCACCGATGGTGGGCTCGGCCATGTATTGCTTGGCCTGCTCGACGGTGAATTCTGCCTGATAGTTTTCCAGATCGTCATCCGCGACCACGGTGCGCACGCGGGTAAAGGTCGCGCGACCTGTCTTGCGGTCGATGGCGACACGAATGTCCATCTCTGCGCCGTAGCGGCTCTTGGCCGCACGGGCGAGCGATTCTTCCATCGCTTCGATGACCAGACCGGGGTCGATCATCTTTTCGCGGGCAACAGCCTCGGCGGTTTGCAACAGCTCAAGCTGGTTTGCAGATGTAATAGCCATCAGTCACTCTCCTCATCGGACCCTTCGGTCTCAATATCGTCATATGCGTCTTCGTTCAGAACGCCCGCCTTTTTACGCTGGCGCAGCATTTCCTTGATCAGGTCGTCGGTCAGCACCAGTTTGGCATCGCTGAGCCATTCGAATTTCAGGCCAATCGTGCCCTCTTCAATGTTGATCAAAACTTCGTCGTCCTCGACGCCCGCCAGTTCGCCCTTAAAGCGGCGGCGGCCATCTATCAGCTCGTCGGTTTCCAGCTTTGCCTCGTAACCCTCGAAGGTCGCGAAATCCTTAAGACGGGTCAGCGGGCGGTCGATACCGGGGCTGGAGACTTCAAGCGTATAGGTGTCCAGAATCGGGTCTTCGACGTCCAGCGTGGCACTGACCGCAGTCGAAATTTCGGCCAGGTCATCGACCTCGATCCCGCCATCTGGACGCTCTGCCATGATCTGCAGAATCGATTCCTTGCCGCTCATCAGGCGGACGCGCACCAGTTCGAACCCCAGATCCTCGATCACCGGTGTGATGATCTCGGCCATGCGGCGGTCGATGGCAGCTTTGGCTATCAGGTCGTTTACGGTCACGGGTCAGGTCCAAGCAGATTCAATAAGACACAAAAAAACGGGCGCGCGGCCCGTTGCTCTTTCTCGGTGGAGCGTTGGGTTTGGACCCCAGCGCGCCGCTGTTGAAAAGGCGTATACGCCGAGAGGCCCGCGACTACAAGCCCCTTTGGATCACACGCGCCACCAGCGTTCCGCCATCCTCAGATCATCCAGCGCGTGCCGTGTGCCTATTTCCGCCGGAACGCCGATATTGCGGTGCACGATCTGCTGGCAGCGCGCGGCGTCGGGCAGATACATGAACGCACGATCATCTGACAGCGCATCCGCGCCCGACACATCGGCGGCATCGACTAGCCCGGCGCGCAACGCCTCGGCGCGGACTTCCTGCGCGGGGATCGACACGAATTCGACAGTGTCGAACCAACCTGCGCGGTCGTTCTTGTAGTGATCTGCGACCCGCGCGCCGATAAATTGACGACCCGCGTCAAATTTCTGAACACGGTAAAGGCCGGTGCCCACGCCCTTTGCCCGCGCATCCGGGTCCGCAGGACGGATCAGCGCACCTGACAATGCATAGGGTAAGTCAGCCTGCGGCTGTTCCAGCTGAACAATGACGCGGCCCGTGCCATCGGCCAGAACCGTCCCGTCGATCACACCACCAAGGCTGGCTACCACATCCTGCGCCCGCAATGGTGTGCCGTCGTGAAACACAACGCCGCCGCGCAGATCAAAGGCCCATGTGCGCCCACCATCCGTGCCCGACCAGCCTGTCGCCAGAGCACCGCGCAAACTGCCGTCGGCAGCCACTTCGGTCAGCGCCTCGAACACGGTGTGCTGGGCCGCCATCATGAACAACCCGTTTGGCGCCAGATCCCAGCCGTCACCTCGCGATGCACCAGACAGAGCCGCCCGCAAACGTCCGCCCGAGCGCGGCGCAATCTGCGCCTGCACACCTGTCGCCGCCAGCAACGCGGCAGCAGCACCCGAGGCAAACAAGGCACGGCGATCCATGCGTCTCATATTAACTGCTCCGTCTGGCCGATGCGGTCCATCGTGCGCACCAGTTCCGAACTGATCCCCGGCTCAGACAGCGCATGGCCCGCATTGCGCACCATCTTCAGCGTGCCACGGGGCCACCTCTGCACGATTGCATAGGCGGCTTCGGGCGGGCAAATCATGTCATAGCGCCCTTGGACCACGGTGCCCGGAATATCGGCCAACCGGTCCATATGCGCCAAGATCTGCCCATCAAACTCAAGAAACCCGCCGTTGATGAAATAGTGATTCTCCAGCCGCGAAAACGCCCGCGCATATTCACCGGGTGCCTCGCCGCCGGCACCATTGCTGTGGATCGACGCCAGCGCATTTTCCCAAGACGCCCATGCGCGCCCGAATTTGGTTTCCTCCATCCGGTCACCGCTGAACAGCCGCTTGTGATAGGCGGCCACCAGATCGCCGCGCTCGTCCTCGGGGATGGGTGCAATAAACCGCGCCCAGACCTCGGGCCAGAACTTGCCCGCGCCACCCCCATAGAACCAGTCGATCTCGGCCTTGGTCATGGTGAACACGCCGCGCAACACCAGCTCGCGCACGCGGTCAGGGTGGGTCTGCGCATAGATCAGCGCCAGCGTCGCACCCCAGCTGCCGCCAAAGGCGATCCAGCTGTCGATGCCCAGCGCATCGCGGATCATTTCGATGTCGCGCACCAGATGCCATGTTGTGTTGTTCTCGATCACCGCATGGGGCCGCGACCGCCCACAGCCACGCTGATCGAACAGAACCACGCGAAACACCGCCGGATCGAAATAGCGTCGCATCGCCGGGCTGCACCCGCCACCGGGGCCACCGTGCAGCACCACAACCGGAATCCCCGAAGGATTGCCGCACTGTTCGACATAAATCTTGTGCCCGTCGCCCACGTCCATCATCCGCTGGTCGAACGGATCGACCGGCGGGTAAAGAAACTGCACTGCGCGCTTTTGATCCGGGTACTTGTCCATGACCGTCCTATATAGGGTGCAAGGAACAATTGAGCACATGGAGAGCAGAATGCAAGCGCATCACGGCACCGTAGATCCCGCAGAGGTCGCTAAATTCGAGGCTATGGCCGAAGAATGGTGGGACCCGACGGGCAAATTCAAACCGCTGCACATGCTGAACCCTTGCCGTCTGGACTATATCACCACGCAGATCGCTGCCGAATTTGACCGTGATCTCAAGGCACCCGACGCTTTTAAAGGCCTGCGCATTCTCGACATCGGTTGCGGCGGCGGATTGCTGGCCGAACCGATGGCGCGGCTGGGCGCGGATGTGGTGGGCGCAGATGCCGCAGCGCGTAACATTCCCGTGGCACAGGTTCACGCACAGCAATCAGGCCTGCATATCGACTATCGCCATACCACTGCCGAGGATATGGCGGCGGCGGGTGAACAGTTCGATGCGGTTTTGAACATGGAAGTGGTCGAGCATGTGTCTGACCCGCTGGCCTATCTGACCGCCTGCCGCGAGCTTTTGAAGCCCGGCGGGCTGCACATCTGTTCGACGCTCAACCGCAATCCAAAGTCCTATGCGATGGCGATTGTCGGGGCCGAGCACATCATGCGCTGGCTGCCCAAGGGCACGCACCAGTGGTCCAAGTTCATCACGCCGGACGAGCTGTTCGATCTGCTGACCCGCGCGGGACTTGAGCCTGTGGACCGTCAAGGTTTCGTGTTCAATCCGCTGACATGGGCATGGCGGCTGTCGGATCGCGATCTAAGCGTGAACTACGTCACGGCCAGCGTGAAACCGCGCGTTCCAGCTTAGGCCCGCACTAAGGCTTGTCGGCCAACTGGTTGCGCAATTCACGCAGTGTCGGGATGGCGGCGCGCACCTGTTCTTCGCCCACCTTGTCGACCAGATCGCGAAACAGCGGCGCGATGGCCGATACGGCAGCCTCGCGCGCCTGTGCGCCTGCGGGGCTGATCGCCACCAGCTTGCGCCGCGCATCATCCCAGTCAGGGCGGATGTGAACATATCCCTGCCATTGCAATTTGCGTAGCGTGTTGGTCATCGCTCCGCGTGTCACGTTGAATGTCTCGGCCAGTTGCGCGGGCGTGCGCTCGCCGTGATGCCACGCCAGACTGTTCAGAACCGAAAAATGCGAGATTTCCATGCCTTTGGGCAGCACCCGGCCCAGACGGTTGCGTACGGTCTGATCGGCGGCCAATACCTCGCTGAACAGCGCGATTGCCAATGCGTCCTTGTCCTGCGTCATGCGCTCTCTAGGTTCATGGTCCATCAAAATCGCGGGCGTTTTCCAGCGCCGGGATGCGGCGACGGGCATCCGCGACCCTGTCGATATCCAGATCGAACATCGAAAATCCGGTTTCCGTTCCTGCATCCACTAATACATCGCCCCACGGGTCCACCACAAGAGAATGGCCATAGGTGCTGCGCGGCTTACCCTCCGTGGCGTCATGTGTGCCAGTTTGCGCAGGCGCCAGAACCCAGGCACCGCTTTCGATTGCACGCGCCCGTAGCAGGCTGTGCCAATGTGCGGCACCGGTCACGGGCGAGAACGCCGACGGATAGACCAGAACCTGCGCACCCGCCTTGACCAGAGCGCGCGACAAATGGCCAAAGCGCATGTCGTAGCAGGTCGCCATCCCCAGCCGGAAGCCGGGCAAGTCCGCCACTACGGCCCGCGTGCCGGGTCGGTAGCCCGCAGATTCGCGGTAGGTTTCCCCCTGCCCAATCTCCACATCGAACATATGTATCTTGTCGTAATGCGCCTGAATGTCACCATCCGGAGCGATCAGAAACTGCCGGTTGGCAAAGCGCCCATCGGGATCACCGGTCTTGACCGCAAGCGAGCCGATCAGCAGCCAGATGCCGTGTGCTGCAGCCTCGGCGCGCAAAGCGGCCAGCGTAATGTCCGACGCCTCGTCCTGCAGCACCGCGCGCTGACGGTCGCGGCTGGTCGAGATGCAGTTCGTCACCTCGGGCGTCAGCACAAACTGCGCACCCTCGGCCACGGCGCCGCGCAGCAGCGCAGTGGTCTGGACCAGATTGGCCACCGGATCGTCACCGACGTTCAGCTGCAGCAGCGCGGATTTCATCAGGCAGCCAGCAACGCATCCAGCTTGCCCTGACGCTCCAGTGCATAAAGCTCGTCACAGCCGCCCACATGATCTTCACCGACGAAAATCTGCGGCACGGTGCGGCTGCCGTTGGCGCGCTTGATCATCTCGGATTTGAGGTCGGGGTTGGCCATCACGTCAAACTCTTCAAAGTCGACGCCCTTCTGGTTGAGCAATTGTTTGGCACGGTGGCAAAAGCCGCAAATCGGCGTGGTGTAGATCGCAACAGGCTTCATTTTAATGTCCTCGATATATGTCATTTAACCAATATCTAGGTCTCTTTGGTCACCCGCGCCAGTGCCACCACGCAAACCCGCCCTGCACCGGCGGCCTGAAGGGTTCGGGTTGACTCGGCCAATGTCGCACCGGACGTCATCACATCATCGACCAGCAACACCGCCCGACCGGCGGCAATATGGTGGGCCCGCTTTGCATTGATCGCAATCGCGCCATCCAGCATCGCCAGCCGCTGGATGCGGTCCAGCCCCTCCAGACTGCGGGTGCGCCGAGAGCGGAGCAAAAGGTCGGGGCAATAGGACAGGTCCAGCCGCTTCGCCATCGCACGGGCCAGCAACGCCGACTGGTTATAGCGCCGTTTGAGCATACGCGACCAATGCAGCGGCACCGGCACCACCAGCATGCCGGGCGTCACGATGTCACGTACCGCGCGCGCCATCCAACCCGATGCAGGTTCCGCGACCTCTTGTTTGTCCGCGTGCTTTAACCCCAGTATCAGCGACCGCGCCCGATCCCGATATACCAGCGCTGAACGCCCCTGATGCCAGGGCCGCGGGTCGCGAAGGCACGCATCGCATTGGGCGGCGTCCACCCCGGTTTGCCCCGGCAGCGGGCCGCCGCACGAATCGCAAATGGCCCCGCCCACGAACGGCGTGTCGCGCCAGCAACTGCCGCACAGGCCGAAATCGTCGTTCACCACGATCCCGCACCCCAGACACCGCGCCGGATAAATCAGGGCAAGGGCCGTTTGTAACCGCGTCGCAACCATCCTATCTAAGCTCCATGAATGCACCTGCTCCACTGACCGACACCGCCGCGCTGATTGCGCACCGAAAAAGGACACGGGCCGATGCCTTGTTCCTGCACCAAACGGCGCGGGAGGAAATTCAGGATCGGCTGGAACTGGTTAACAGGTCATTTAAGCAGGCCGCCGTCGTGACCGGCTTTCCAAAAATCTGGAACAATATTGTCGACAACTGCAGAATTGTTGCCGATCAGGAAACATTGCCGCTGGAACCAGACTCCTGCGATCTGGTGATTCATGCGATGGGACTGCACTGGGCCAACGATCCAGTAGGCCAGTTGATCCAGTGTCACCGCGCGCTGAAACCCGATGGGCTGTTCCTGGGCGTATGTTTCGGCGGCCAGACCCTGAACGAGCTGCGCGCCTGTCTGGCCGAGGCAGAGGTGGCGCAGACCGGAGGTCTGAGCCCGCGTATCGCGCCGATGGGCGAAGTCCGCGATCTGGGCGCGCTGCTGCAGCGTGCGGGATTTGCCCTGCCTGTGGCGGATGTGCTGACGCAAGTGGTTGAATATAAATCACCTCTTCACCTGATGCACGAGTTGCGCGCGATGGGCGAGACCAACGCGCTGACCGGAAGGCTGCGCAAACCGACCCGCAAATCGGTGATGATGGACGCAGTCGCACGCTATCAAACGGCGTTTGGTACAGATACGGGCCGAATACGTACAACATTCGATCTGGTCTTTCTGACCGGATGGGCCCCGGACCCCAGCCAGCCCAAGGCTTTGCGCCCCGGATCGGCGCAACAGAGGCTTGCAGATGCGCTCAATGTCGCAGAACGGCCCTTGTCAGATTGAACTTGCGGCAAAACCCTCTATGTCTCGGGCGACCCGAACAGCGGAAAAACTCATGCTAGATACACAGACCAACGCCCAGCGCCCTGCCCATGCAACGCCAGACCACCCGGCCATTCCCGCGGAGCGCGTCGGTATTCTGCTGGCCAATCTGGGCACGCCGGACGGCTATGACTATTGGTCGATGCGCCGCTATCTCAGCGAATTCCTGTCCGATCGCCGTGTCATCGACTATTCGCCGTGGCTGTGGCAGCCGCTGTTACAGACGGTTATCCTGACAAAACGACCCTTCAGTTCGGGCGCGGCCTACAAATCCATCTGGAACGAGGCCGAAAACGAAAGCCCGTTGCTGACCATCACCAAGGCGCAGACGGCGAAGATTGCGGAATCGATGCAAAGCCGGTTTGGCGACACGGTGATGGTGGATTTCTGCATGCGCTACGGCAATCCGTCGACCGCATCGAAAGTGCGCGCGCTGACCGAAGCAGGATGCCGCAAGATCCTGTTTTTCCCGCTTTATCCGCACTATGCCGGGGCCACATCGGCCACCGCCAACGATGCGTTCTTTGATGCGTTGCAAAAGGAAACATGGCAGCCGGTGGCACGCACCGTGGCACCCTATTTCGACCGGCCTGATTATATTGACGCATTGGCCAAGTCGATCGAGGCGGGCTACGCGAAGGCGGAAAAGCGGCCCGATATCCTGCTGTGTTCCTATCACGGGGTGCCGCAGCGATATCTGATGCAAGGTGATCCCTATCACTGCCAATGTCAGAAAACGACCCGCCTGCTGAAAGAGCGGCTGGGCTGGGACGACACCGAGATCATGACGACATTCCAGTCAAAGTTCGGCCCCGAAGAATGGCTGCAACCCTACACGGTGGAAGAGGTCGCGCGTCAGGCCAAGGCGGGCAAGAAAAGCATCGCGGTCTGCGCGCCCGCGTTCTCGGCCGATTGCATCGAGACGCTCGAAGAGATCAACGAAGAGATCCGCGAAAGCTTTGAGCACGCGGGCGGCGAGGACTTTACCTATATCCCCTGCCTCAACGACGATCCCGCGCACATTCAGGCGCTTTCAAACGTGATCGAGGAAAACCTGCGCGGCTGGCTGGTCTAAACCGGTTCGACTTAAACCTGAGACATCGGGCATTACCTGACGCGTTGAAATCTTGATTTCAGGCCGCTTTAGGTGATGCAACAATATGTCGAAACGACCTAGCCGCGTCTCGGGGCGGTCCGCACAGCACTGATTCTAGAGTTTGGACATAAAAAAAGGCGATACCGAAGTACCGCCTTTTTTAATGGTATGAAGCGTCGCTTAGTCAGCAACAGCTGCAGCCACCAGTGCCAGAAGCAGCAGCGGTAGCAGGATGCCGGCGGAGGAAGAAGTAGCTTCTTCAACCACGACGGGTGCTTCGATGATCGGATCGGCAGGAGCGCCGGCGAATGCGGTAGATGCAGCAGCTGTCAGAGCGGCGGCGAGAACGAGTTTTTTCATGTTAACCTCCAGAAAAAGCGCGCCAGCAATTGTGCGGACGCGCACCCAAGACTTACCTCGTATCCCGTTGTAAACAGCAAATAAGGGTAATTGCAAACCCACATTGCCGCACAAAGGCCGCCATTGAATCCGATGTCGTCAAATAAGCAACACTTGTGTGCCCACTTCGGTCATGCCGAACAGCTCTTGAATATGTTCGTTGTACAAGCCGATGCACCCGTTGGAAGATTTGCGGCCAATTTTACGCGTATCGTGGGTTCCGTGGATACGGTAATAGGTCCAGCTTAGGTACAAAGCGTGCGTTCCCAGGGGGTTATCGGGACCAGGGCCGATAAAGTCCGGCCACTCTGGATTGCGCTCGAGCATCGACGGCGTCGGACGCCAGCTGGGACCGGTCACCTTTTGCACAACACTGGTGCGACCACGGCGGGTCAGATCCTCGGTCAGCGGAATGCTGGATGGGTACAATTTGTAAACAGACCGGTCCTCGGACCAGTAGTGCACCGCCCGGCTGTCTATATCGACCAGGATGGCACCGTTGTTCAGGCTGTCGAAATAGGGCTGCCAGTCCAGCGTGCGAAAGCTGGAAGTGTTGCGGCGCACCGACTGTGTCGGGTCACGCTCGGCCTGTCCTGCCGAGACCTGCGCAAGTGCGGGCGTTGCAAGCAACGCAGCTGAGCCTGCCAAAAAGGCACGACGGTTCTTGAAATCAAAGCGCTTGTTGGACATCTCATGTCCTCCTGTTGAGCGGGTGCGTCATTTGCACTTGTATATATGGCGCGAAAGTCGCAGTCGCAATTCAAAGAACCGTCATCCGGCAAGCTCACGCCTATGTGCGTTTGAATTGCCACGCGTGGCGCTGTATCTCACTTTGAAACCAAATGACTGGAGCCTGTCATGATCCGTATTATTTCCCTGCTGCTGGCAGGCCTGCTGGTGCTGAGCGCCTGCGCGGTGCCACCCTCACAGCCAACGATGACTTCGGACGGGAGCACTGCGCCGAAACTTTACCGCATCCGTGCAGGTGACACCTCGAAACTTCAGTACCGTATGGTTGATTCGGTCAACGCCCTGCGTCAGGCCCAAGGTGTTGCGCCGGTAGAATTGAACCCGCAACTGAACGCCGCCGCCGCGACCCACTCGCGCGATATGTCGGTACAGAATCGCCCCTGGCACTTTGGTTCGGACGGCTCGTCGCCCATCGACCGGCTGCAGCGTGTTGGCTATCCGGGGCGGCTTGTTGGCGAAAATATCTCGGAAACCTACGAATCAGAGATGGAAACCCTGGCCGCCTGGATGGACCAGCCCGACACGCGACGTACCATAATGTCGCGAGAGGCCAGCCAGATGGGATTCTCCTGGCATCAGGAAAACAACGGCAAGATCTGGTGGACGATGGTCATGGCCAACCCCAACAGCAGCGCCTTGGTGCCGCAGGCCAATCCAAGCGCCTCGCGCCGTGTGCCCGCAAGTGTCGATCAGGTCACCTCTGCAGATGACGCGGCAACAATCGTCGGCAGCACCGAATAATCATTTGGACGATTAGCCGTTTTGAACATGCGGCGGGCCCGTAGCCCGTCGCACAAGACCCTTGAGGTAGACCGTTGCTGTTACGCGGTTGGTTACGCGTTGATCTGGATAGGTGTGCCGTCGCCCACCATCGCATAGACGTCTTCCATCTCTTTGTCGGTCACCGCGATACAGCCCCAGGTCCAGTCATTCTGGCCCTTTTTCCGTTTTTCGGAATTCCCGTGAATAAAGATATCACCGCCGGGCTTCTTGCCCAGCGCATCTGCTGCCGCGCGGTCGTTTTCGTTGGGGTAAGAGATGCCGACGGAAAGGTGGAACTTGCTGTTCGGATTGCGACGGTCGATCAGGTACAGCCCCTCGGGCGTGCGCCCGTCCCCTTCGAAAAACTTGTGACCGATCGGCGCGAATCCCAGGTCGATGGCGTAGGCTTTCAACACGCGGTCCTTGTGCAGCAAGAACATCTCGCGTTTGCCTTTGTTCACCACCAAAAAGGTCACGGCAGGGCCGTTATAGCGTTTGAATTTGCTTGGAGTGCAGGCGGGAACAAGCGCTGCCGCAACTCCACCAAGGATCAATGCCCTGCGTTTCATAGTGATCGTCCTGCCTTGTGTGCCTGTTATCAGGCTACTGTTTACTGCGCGTCATCGGTACACCAAATCTGCGAATTCACCAAGCCGTTATCGCAGGGTCAGCGATCACGCACGCGTCAACTTGCCAACCAGTTCCACATGCGAAGACCAGCGGAACTGGTCCACGGGCTGCACCCATTCCAGGGCAAACCCGGCCTCGACCAATTGCGCGGTATCGCGGGCAAAGGTCACCGGATTGCACGAAACATAGGCCACGGTTTTCACCGCGCTTTCGATGATCTGCGCCACCTGTGCCGCGGCCCCTGCACGCGGTGGGTCAAGCACCACAACGTCAAAGCGTTTCAACTCGTCCGGCAACAACGGGCGGCGGAAGAGATCGCGTGCCTCGGATGTCAGGGGGCGCAATCCGCCCGCCGCGCGCCAGCCAGCGGCCAGCGCTGCCGTCATTTCGACATCACCTTCGACCGCATGCACCTCGGCGTGGGCCAGCAGCGGAAAGCTGAACGTGCCGCAGCCCGCGAACAGATCGGCGACCACCTTGGCGCCTGCACAAATTTCCATCACCAAGGCCTGCAACGTGTGTTCGCCGTGCAATGTCGCCTGCAGGAACGTGCCCGGTGGCGGCACGACACGCGCCGCACCAAAGGCCTGCCAGGCCTGACCGCGCGCGGCGATCACCTCGTTGTCCCACGCCAGACGGCACAGCCCGTGTGCTTCGGTCTCTTGGGCCAGTTGCACCCGCAGCGGTCCGTCCAGCGGTTTGCCCCCTTGCACGGAGATATCCAGACCCTCGCCCGACAGGGTTGCCGTCACCGACATCTCGCCCTTGCGGCTGGACCCGACCAGCGCCAGCGCCTTGGCCACCTCAAGTGCTGGCAACAACGCGGGATCAACCAGCAGGCAGTCGGGCACCTCCACGATCACACCAGACGCGCGGCCATGAAACCCTGCGGTCGCGCCCTTTTTCGTGCGCTTGACCGAGAACGTCGCCCGTCTGCGCGATTGCGCGGGCGAGGTCAGGGTCGGGCGCACTTGAGTTTCCAGACGATGCGCGGACAAGGCTGCCTTGACCACATCCGCCTTGAAGTCCGCAACCAGCGCGTCGCTGGCGTGCTGCAACTGGCAGCCGCCACAGCTTTTGTAATGGCGACAGGGTGCCGCTATGCGGTCGTCAGACGGCACCTCGATGCGAATATCGCTGAGATGCGTGTCGTTCAGCGTGCCGCTGACCACTTCGCCGGGCAATGTGCGGGGGGCAAAAACCGGACCTTCGGCAATGCCGTCGCCCTGATGTCCAAGGCGGATGATTGTGTGTTGTGTCATGCCTGCGTCCTTAGCGCGAAGCGTCGCCACACCCAAGCCCCATCAAGCAGTTGCACCCCGCACGATTTTGGCAGACGAATGTGCCAAGCACCCCAAAGGAAACCCCCATGTCGTCACCGCTTGCTCCACTCATGAATGAAATCCGCGCCCGTTTTGCCCACGTCGATGAATGTCCCTTCGCAGGGCCACGCATCTTTTTCGAGAACGCAGGCGGGGCGTTGACGCTGAAATCAGCGGTGGAGACATCCGCCAAATTTGCGGCGATTCCCGACAACCAGGGGCGTGACAACCCGGCGGCAAAGGCTCTGGTAGATATCATCAATACGGCCAAGTCCGACATGGCCACGTTCTTTAATGCGCCGTCGGGGCAGTTCTTTGTCGGTGAAAGCGGCACCGAACTGCTGTTCCGGCTGATCCGCACGGCTGTGATGGGGGCCAAGGGCACCGTCATAGGCTCGACCATCGAACATCCCGCTTCGCGCAGTGCTGCGCAAATATGGGCCAAAAACGCCGGTGTAGAGTATATCAGCGTAGCACATGACGCCGCGCGCGGTCTGGTCACGGCTGAGGATTATGCGAAAGCCATGACACCGGACGTGCGTGTTGCGACGATGCTGCACACGTCTCCCGTGACCGGAATGGGCATGGATATCGCCGCAATTTCGAAAGCAATTCGCGCCGTCTCGCCCGACTGTCTGATCATCGTGGACGGCATTCAGCACGCCAGTCACGGCGGTATCGACATCGAGGCCGCAGGCATCGACGGCTATGTTGTCAGTCCCTACAAAGTGTTTTCGCGCCATGGCTACGGCGTCGCATGGGTCTCGGACCGGCTGAGCCAGCTGCCGCTGGAGGCATTGCTGGGCGGACCGTCGGAAAACTGGGAAATGGGCACGCGCGACACCGGCGCCTATGCGACGTTTTCCGATGTCGTGGCCTATTTCGACTGGCTGGGTGGGCAAGTGTCCGACGATTCCGACCGCCGCGCAAGGATCGAGGCCGCAGGCCATGCAATCCATGCCCATGAAAAGCACCTGACCGACACCATGCTGAACGGCACCGGGAACCTGCCTGGCCTGACTGATTTGCACGGCGTTCAGATCATCGGCGGCGAAGACAATCCGGCCCGTGAGGGACTGGTATGCTTTGCGATGGAGACGATTCCCGCCGCCGATATCGTCGCCCGTCTGAACGCCACCGGCATTCGGACCCATGTGCGCAAGGCTGACCATTATTCCGGCAACGTGCTTGATCCGCTGGGCCTGCCCGCTGCGGTGCGTGTCTCGATGTGCCACTACAACTCCGAGACCGAGGTGACCGCCTTTCTGGCCGCCATGAAGAAAATCTCGGACGAGGGTTGAGACACCGCGCCGCATCTCTTGCCATTTCCGCCCCTAGCTTCAAAGGTATCGCCATGACACTTTCCGACCGCATCACCGACAAACGCGATGACCTGATCCAGCTGACGCAGGACCTGATCCGCATCCCCACGTTAAACCCTCCGGGGGAGAACTATCGCGAAATCTGCGATTTTCTGGACAAACGCCTGTCAAAACACGGGTTTCAGACGCAGATGATCCGCGCTTTTGGCACACCGGGTGACAGCGAGAAATACCCTCGATGGAACATCGTCGCGCGGCGTGACGGGGCGCAGACGGGCGAATGCATACACTTCAACAGCCACACCGATGTGGTCGAAGTGGGTCAGGGTTGGACGTTCGATCCATTTGGCGGCGACATTTCCGACGGCAAGATATACGGGCGCGGCGCCTGCGACATGAAGGGCGGGCTTGCGGCCTCCATCATCGCCGCAGAGGCATTCATCGAAGAGCATCCGAACTTTCACGGTGCGATCGAGATTTCAGGCACGGCAGACGAGGAATCGGGCGGCTATGGTGGCGTAGCCTATCTGGCGGAGCAGGGGTTTTTCGACCCTGACAAGGTGCAACACGTCATTATCCCCGAACCGCTGCAAAAAGACCGGATCTGTCTGGGGCATCGTGGCGGCTGGTGGGCCGAGATCGAGACCAAGGGAGAGATCGCCCACGGCTCGATGCCGTTCCTGGGGGATTGCGCCGTGCGTCACATGGGGGCCGTGCTGTCGGAATTCGAGGCAAAGCTGTACCCTGCGATGGCCGCGCGGTTCACCGAAATGCCCGTGGTGCCCGAAGGCGCGCGGCAGTCGACGATGAACATCAACTCGATCCACGGCGGCCAGAAGGAACAGACCGACGATTTCACTGGCCTGCCCGCGCATTGCGTGCCCGACAGTTGCCGGATTGTGATCGACCGGCGCTATCTGGTCGAGGAAACGCTGGATCAGGTCCGCGACGAGGTCAAGGCGCTGCTGGAAGGTCTGCGCGCAACACGCCCCGATTTCGAATATGAACTGACCGAGCTGAACAGCGTGATCCCGTCGATGACGGACAAGACCGCGCCTGTGGTAGAGACTGTTGCAAAGGCGATCGAAGAGGTCATGGGCAAACCGCCCACCTATGTCGCGTCGCCCGGATCATACGACCAGAAGCACATCGACCGCATCGGCAAGCTGAAGAATTGCATCGCCTACGGCCCCGGCCTGCTGGAATTGGCGCACAAGCCTGACGAGTACATCGGAATCGACGACATGATCGACAGCGCCAAGGTGATGGGCGCCGCGTTAGAGACGCTTTTGCTGCCCAAGGGCTAAAACGCGGTCTCCGACGCCAGCGCCAGACCTTCGACTATGCCGGTCAGGGCAGCGCCCCGGTGCACGTCTACCTGCGCAAATCGCCCAGTCAACGCGCCCTCGATCACCGCCATCAGGCTGGAGCCGCCGACAAAGATCAGCCGGTCGATGTCTGCGGGTTTCAGCTGCGCCTGCTCCACGGCCTGCAACGCGGCCTCGCCGACCTGATCGG
>JAGXHE010000001.1 GCA_024636445.1 Sulfitobacter sp. | reverse complement strand
GCCGATATCCTTGCCCTGCGTCGGCGCACCGGCATGGTGTTCCAGAACTACGGGCTGTTCGCCAACAAGACCGCCAAGCAAAACATCATGGAGGCTCTGGTGACCGTGCAAAAGCGCCCGCGCGCCGAAGCAGAACAGCGTGCGCTGGAGGTGCTGGCGGAAACAGGACTGGCGGACAAGGCCGACAGCTTTCCCTCGGCGCTGTCGGGTGGTCAGCAGCAACGCGTAGGCATCGGCCGCGCCATGGCGTTGGGGGCGGAATTGTTGTTGTTCGACGAGCCCACCTCGGCGCTTGACCCCGAATGGGTGGGCGAAGTTCTGGACCTGATGCGCGCAGTGGCGGAACGCAAGCAGACGATGCTGATCGTTACGCACGAGATGCAGTTCGCCCGCGAAATCGCCGACCGTGTGGTGTTTATGGATGGCGGCAAGATCGTCGAAAGCGGCCCGCCCTCGCAGTTGTTCGGCGCGCCTCAAGACCCGCGGCTGCGCAAGTTCCTGCAGCGGGTCGAGGGGTGATTTCGTAGCGTTGCCAGCCCTGAGCGCCAACCATCAGGCAGAATATCGGTTGAGGTGCTCAGGTTTCTTGATATCCGTAACAATCATAACGCCTTAACAAAAGTGAAGCCGGTGACTGAAAAACCATGATGGAGTTTTTGACCATCTCCAATGCGGGCGTTGCGTTCGCGATTGGCCTGTTGTCGCTTTTCGTGTCGTATCGTGCGTTGCGCACCTCGCGCACGCCACAGGGTGCGGTGGGTTGGATACTTATGATCATATTGCTGCCGCTCGTCGGTATGCTGCTCTATTTCATCTTCGGATACGCAGATTTCAAACGGTTCGAGCGGAATCGCAGACTTTCGGATGCTGCATCGTTCGAGGGTGCGGGTGATGACATGCCGTCACCTGCGGCACCCTCAAGGCTGACGCCCTTTGCCAAGATCGCGCGGTTGCCCATCACCAAAGGCAACGACATGGCCCTGCTGATCGATGGCCATGCGACGTTCGATGCGCTCAACGAGGCGATTTGCACTGCGACATCGCGGATCATGGTCCAGTTCTACACGATCAAGGACGACAGTGTGGGGCGCGCCTTTCGCGATGTGCTGATCGAACGCTCCAAGGCCGGCGTCGACGTCTATCTGCTGCACGATGAATTGCCGCTGTTCGGTCTGCCCAGAGCGTTCAAGAAAACACTGAGCGATGCGGGTGTCCACATTTCACGAACAAAGCATCCGGCGCGCGTGATCGGGCCGTTCCAGTTGAATTTTCGCAATCATCGAAAGCTGGTCGTGGTGGACGATACAGTCGCCTTTACCGGTGGCATCAACCTGTCAAAGGCCTATATCGGGCAATCGCCCATAGGGCCGTGGCGCGACACGTTTGCGCGCTTTCACGGGCCGGTCGTCACACAACTGGCGCTGCATTTCATTTCGGACTGGCGCTCGGCCCAAAACGCGGATCTGGCGCACCCGATGATTGCCAAGACAACACCGCCGGGCCCGTTGAAAGCTGTGTCATTGGCCCCGTCACCCGCCGAAGATTTCGCGGCGGGCAACCTGTATTTCATCGCACTGGCCCATGCGGCAGAGAAACGGTTGTGGATTTCAACACCCTATTTCGCGCCGGACAGGGACGTTCTGACGGCCTTGCGATTTGCCGCCCTGCGCGGGGTCGACGTGAAAGTGCTGGTGCCGGATCGGGCGGATCACTATGTGGCCTATTTCGCCGCCCTCGCCTACTTCGACGATCTGCGCTCTGTGGGTGGGGAAGTATGGACCTATCAGCCTGCTTTCATCCACCAGAAGGTGGCTCTGGTGGATGATGATCTGGCGTCGGTCGGGTCGATCAATCTTGATATCCGGTCGGGGCTTTTGAACTTTGAAATCACGGTCGTGATGGAAGGCGAGGCGGCAGCATCAGCCGTCGAGGACATGTTGCGCACGGACTTTGGCAACGCCACGAAGGTCGAGACTGATCTCGATGACCGCCCCGTCCTGACCCGGATCGCCGCGCGCGTCTCGCGTCTGATGTCGCCGGTGCTGTGATGCGGATCGTAAGCTATAATATTCGCAAGGCCGTCGGGCTGGATTGGCGGCGTGACCCGTTTCGGATCATCCGCGTTCTGGCCAGCCTTGATGCCGACGTGGTCGCCTTGCAGGAAGCGGACAAACGGCTGGGCGCGCGACCAGCGGTGTTGCCTGAGGTCTTGCTCTACGAGCATACTGGGCTGCGGGTTCTGAACATCACCGATGGCCCAAGCTCGGGCTGGCATGGCAACGCGCTTTTGGTGCGCGAAGGCTGGACGGTGCAGAAATCAGAACGGCTGAGTCTGCCGGGGATCGAGCCGCGCGGGGCGGTGGTCGCGGACATCAGCGGCCCCGAAGGTGACTTCACAATGGTCGGCACCCATCTGGGCCTGCGGCGCGGGTGCCGCCAATTGCAGCTGGCCCACCTGCGCGAGCACATCGCAGGGCGCGCACCGCGTACAATTATCGCGGGTGACATGAACGAATGGTCGCCGCGCATCGGGTTCGATCTGATCAAGGAGCAGTTCGATCTGATCGCACCGGGCCCCAGCTTTCATTCCAGCCGGTTGCTGGCTCCGCTGGATCGGTTTGCATTGGGTGCGGGCGTGCAATGCAGCGCATCTGGCGTGCTGCTCAAGGGCGAGGCGCGCCGGGCCTCGGACCATCTGCCGATCTGGATGGATGCCGAACTGGTCTGAACCTCTCAGCGCGGACCCTCGCCCCTGAGCCGCGCCCGCAAGGCCAGTCGCACGCTTTCGGGCAGGCCGATCGCTTCGAGATAGGTGCGGAACGTCCCGTAGCGCTGCCGGATTGCGTCCATCGTCGCTGCCAGCGTCTCGGCGGGGCTTTCCAGCATGCGCGCATAGCTTTCGGTATCGCCACCGCGCGCGCGTGACAGGTCCAGAAACTCGGCCACCAGTTCGGGGATGAATTCGGCTGTCAGGGCATAATCGGCGATGATCTCCTTGCGGTCCACGCCTGCGATCCCCAGCAACAGCGCCGCGATGATGCCGGTGCGGTCCTTGCCCGCGGTGCAGTTGAACAGCACGGCACCATCGTCGATCTGCGCCATCTCGGTCAGGATCGCGCAGATTGCATCGCCACGGGTTTCCATCGCGGTCATGTAGAAGGTGAACAGCGGGTGATCGCCCTCCTGTGCCGCGTCCGACATTGCCTGCGGCGACAGATCGTCGAACAGCGGCAGGTTTACGTAATGGACATCTGCGTAGGCCGCGAAGGGGTTGGGCGCATCGGCCACCTCGGCGCTGGTGCGAAGGTCGATCACGGCGCGCAGACCCTCGTCGTGCAGGCGTCCGACCTCTTGTGGTGCAATACGGTGCAGGCTGTCCGACCGCAAAAACCGCCGCCAGGGGGTCATGTCGCCCGAGCGTGTCTCGTATCCGCCCAGATCGCGGATGTTGAACGCGCCCTCGACAGGCAGGTGTCGTTTGTCATCCATCAGCTGAACGCCAGCAAACGCGCGCGGTCGATCACGCCCAATTCGCGCGGTTCCGGCGACAGCGGCACAAAGCTGACCGACAGGCCGGTAGGCCGCCAGTCGCAAATGCCAAAGCTGCGGCCCTCTATCAGCCGCAGATCATGGGTCTCCAACAGGTCCACGGTAGAGTTCAGCCCTTTCGCCACCACGATGGGGATGCCGTTCCAGTGGTTGACCTGATCAATGTGGATATGCCCCGACAGGATCGCGGCAACTGCGTGACCGCGCAGCATCTGCGCCAGCCGGTTGGTGCTGTCCATATCGATGCTGCCCCACGGCAAACCGCCATCATCAATGCGCGGCGGGTGGTGCATCACGATCAGCTTTGGCAAGTCGGCATGACGGCCCAGTGCCAGCGCAAGGTAGTCGAACTGCGCCGCGCCAATGGTGCCCGCAACCCGTCCCGGCACCAAAGTGTCCAGTGTGACGACATGCAGACCGCCAAGCACCCGGTCGTGAAAAAACGGCGCGTCGGAGGATGTACCCTCAAACACCTGATGAAAGCCTTCGCGCTTGTCATGGTTTCCCAGCGCCAGCACCAGAGGCGGTGCAAGCGGTGCGAGGATATCCCTGAGCATCGCATAACTGTCGGGATCGCCCATATTGGTCAGATCGCCGCTTGCCACTACAAAATCCGGCTGACGGTCCATCGCGTTGATGATCGCCACGACTTTTTCCAGCATCGGGGCGTTGTCGGCGACGTTGGCAGACGGGTCGCCCGAATTGGAATGCGACACATGCAGGTCTGTCAGGTGAATGAACCGCGTCATTAAAATACTCCCGCTGCCTTGAGCAATGTTTGGGTATAGCCATGCGCCGGACTGCGCAAGACCTGCGCCGCCGGACCTGATTCCAATGGTTTTCCGTGCTGCATCACCAAGATCTGGTCACAGATCGACGCCACCACAGCAAGGTCGTGGCTGATGAACAGGATGCCCAGCCCCAGGTCGTCTTGCAAATCCATCAGCAGGTTCAGGATCTGCGCCTGCACCGAGACATCCAAGGCCGAGACCGCCTCGTCGGCGACCAGCAGCGCCGGACGGGTGACGATGGCACGGGCAATTGCGATGCGCTGGCGCTGTCCGCCCGAGAATTCATGCGGGTACTTGTCGGCATCGCGCGCGGGCAGACCGACCTGCTCCAATGCCTCGGAGGTGCGCCGCGCGGTGTCGCCATCAACCCCGATAGCACGCATGGGTTCAGCGATGGACCAGCCCACCTTGCGGCGCGGATCAAGCGAGCCGAAGGGGTCCTGAAACACCATCTGGAATTTCTGACGCTGCACGCGCAGGTCTGCTGCCGACAGGCTGTGCAGGTTCTGGCCCTGAAACAGTACCTCGCCCGCGTCAGGTGCCTCGAACGCCATCACCATGCGCGCAACGGTGGATTTGCCCGAGCCGGATTCGCCCACCACGCCCAGAGTTTCGCCTGCGCGGATGGTAAAGCTGGTATTATCCACTGCCGTCAAAATGGATGCTGCGTGCAACAGGGATGTGCGTGGCAACTTGTAGCGGCGGGTCAGGTTGCGGGCCTCAAGCAGGGGTGCGGTCATGGTTTCACTCCGCCAAGCAGATGGCAGGCCGCAGCGCGGTTTGCATCGACCGCATGATCGGGCGCACGGGTGGTGGCGCAATAGTCCAATTCCACTGCGCAGCGCCCAGAGAAACGACAGCCTTGCGGCAGCGCGCTCAGCGGCGGAACGGTGCCGGGCAAGGTCGGCAGGCGGCGGCGTTTGCCGTTGGCATCGCGGGCTGGCGCAGTCGGGTCGGGACGCGCACCAAGCAGCCCCTTGGTGTAGGGATGCGCGGGGTTTGCAAGCACCTGTGCCGTCGGGCCACGTTCGACCATGTCGCCGCCGTACATGACCACGATGTTTTCGGTGGTGCGTGCCACGGCGGCCAGATCGTGCGTGATAAAGACCAGCGCCATGCCGCGTTCATGCGCCAGTCGCACCAGCAGATCAGTGATGCGCAGCGCCACGTTGGCATCAAGTGCTGTGGTTGGTTCGTCCGCAATCAGCAGCGCAGGGTTGCACGCCAGCGCCAGCGCGATCAGCACCCTTTGCCGCTGTCCACCGCTGAGTTCATGTGGAAACATGCGCATACGGGCAGGCGGGTCGGGAATGCCGACCTCTTCCAGCAGCGCCAGCACCCGCATGCGGGCCTGTGCGCGGCTCAGGCCATCGTGGACGATCAACGGCTCCATCACCGTGTCACCGATCCGGCGCAGCGGGTTCAGCGCGGTCATCGGTTCCTGAAAGATCATCGCGACCCTGCGGGCGCGCATCTGCTGCCACAAGCGCTCGTTGGCGTGGGTCATGTCCTGCCCGTCGATGCTGAGCCTGCCGCTGATGGTGGCGGCGTCGGGGGCCATGCCCATCAGGCACAGGGCCAGCATCGTCTTGCCCGACCCGCTTTCGCCCACGATCCCCAGCCTGTCGCCCTCGCGGATTTCCAGATTGGCATATCGCAGGGCCGTGCCGGACCCGAAGCTGACAGAGAAATCATCAAGCTCGAACATCTAGCGCTCCCTCGACAGGCGCGGGTCGGACATATCGCGCAGCCCGTCGCCCAGCAGACCAAAGCCTACCACCGCGACAACGATGCACAGCCCCGGATAGATCGCCAGTTGCGGTGCGATATACATCAGCGTCTGCGCCTCGGACAGGATGCGGCCCCAGCTGGAGGCGGGCGGCTGCGCGCCAAGACCCAGATAGGACAGCGCCGCCTCGGCCAGAATAGCCACGGCGAATTCGATGGTGGCCTGCACGATGATCGCGGCGGCGATGTTTGGCAGGATGTGATCGCGGCTGATGGCAAAGCGGTTCAAACCTGCGGCGCGAGAGGCCAGAACGTAATCATAGGTCCAGACCTGATTGGCGGCACCGCGCGTCACACGGGCAAAGACCGGAATGTTGATGAACGCGATGGCCAGCACAGCATTGGTCAGCGACGGACCAAAGACCGCCGCCAGCATGATCGCGAACAGCAGCGCCGGAAAGGCAAAGCCCAGATCGGCCAGCCGCATCACGCCATCCTCGACCCAGCCGCCGATTGCCGACGCCAACAGCCCCAACGCCACGCCCACCGATCCGCCCAGCAACACCGCCACCAGCGCCACGGCCATCGAATTGCGCGCGCCCGCCATCAGTTGTGAAAGAACATCACGGCCCAGCTGGTCGGTGCCCAGCCAGTGGGTGGACGAGGGGGCGGCGAACTTGTTCGATATGGTCAGTTGAGTTGCGTCATGCGGCGTCCAGACCAGTGACAGGGCAGCGGTACCCACAACCAGAGCGACAAGCACTGCGCCGATGATGAAGTTGACGGGCAGGCGGCGGTTCATGTTCTGGCTTTCAGGCGCGGGTCGATCACCACATAGAGCAGATCAACCACGAAGTTGGCCGTGACCACGATGGCGGCAAACAGCATCACCAGCGCCTGCACAGTCGGCAGATCGCGGTTTGCAATCGACTGGAATATCAGCCGCCCCAGACCGGGCAGATAGAACACGTTTTCGATCACGATGGTGCCGGTGACAAGTGCCGCGAACTGCATGCCGACGATGGTGACAATCGGCACCAGCGCATTGGGCAAAACATGCCGCCACAGCACACGTCGCCGCGACAGACCGGAAGCGCGGGCGGTGCGCACAAAATCCTGCCGCATGACCTCGAGCGCCGAAGACCGCGTGACCCGTGCCAGCACCGCAGACTGCACCACGCCCAGTGCTATGGTCGGCAGGATCAGCGACCGGATCGCCGCCACCGGATCGGACCAGCCCGCAAAACCGCCGGGCGGCAACCAGCGCAGTTTGACCGCGAACAGCAACACCAGCAGCATTGACAGCCAGAACGCGGGCACGGCGATGCCGATCTGCGACATGAACATCACGCCCCAATCGCCCGCCTTGCGGTGGCGCGCGGCGGCACCGATCCCCAACGTCAGGGCAATCACCAGAGTGAAAAGCATGCCCGCCACAGCCAGCGACACGGTCATCGGCAGCCGCTCTGCGATCAGTTCGGACACTGGCACGCGAAAGGAATGGCTGATGCCGAAATCGCCCTGCAGCGCGTTCCATATCCACAAGAAGTAGCGCGTCAGAACCGGCTGATTCAGCCCCAGTTGCTCACGCAGCGCCGCCAGCGCATCGTCGGTGGCATCCATCCCCAGAATGGTCAGCGCCGGATCGCCGGGCAGCACGTTCATCACGGCAAAAACCACAGCCGACACCACCAGCAGCGTAAGCAAAAAGCCGACGGTGCGGCGAAAGATGAAATATCCCATAAAGCGATCCAGCCGCGGTGCTCAGCCTATGCCTTGCACCGCGGCCAATCCTTGTCAGCCTGCGTTGCTTACGCCCTTGAGCGGCATGTAAAGCACCGGAGCCGATGACCAGTAGCCCTCGACGCCAGTGGTGAAAATGCCCAGCAGCGGCAGCTGGAACAGGAAGACATGCACCGACTGGTCGCTCAGGTATTGCTGGCCTTCTTTCAGCAGCGCGTCGCGCGCGGCTGGATCAGCCTCGGTTTCGATCTGGCCCCACAGTTCGTTGAACTTGGCGTCATCATAGCCATAAAAGTAATCCGGCCCACGCGCAAAGTTGCCCATGTCGTTGGGCGACGTGTGCGCGATGATCGTCATGTCATAGTTCTTTTTCTTGTAGACCTCGTCGATCCAAAAGCCCCATTCGACATTTTCAACGCGTGCGTCGATGCCCGCGGTCGACAGCTGAGACTGGATGATTTCAGCCGACCGTGTCGCATAGGGGAACGGCGGCACACGCAGGGTCATCGTGGTGCCCTCGATGCCGGCATCCGTAAACATCTGTTGCGCTTTTTCGGTGTCTGAGGGGTACGCGCCGGTCAGATCGACATAGGCGGTGCCGTGGGGCGGATAAAAGCTGCCGATGGGCACGGCCTGACCGTACATCGCTCCTTCGATGATCTCTTCGCGGTTGACGGCGGTGGCCACTGCGCGGCGCACGTCGACGTTGTCGAACGGCGGCTTGGCGTTGTTCATCGCCAGGATCACTTCACCCTCGGTCGAGCCGATGTTCACGCGAAAGCGCGGATCGGCTTCGAACTGGGCCAGCAATTCAGGTGCTGGAAAGCCCGGAAAAGCGTCCAGCTCTTCGGCCATCATCGCGGCGGTGGCTGCCGACGGGTCCGAGATAAAGCGGAACTCGACCTTATCCAGCGCGACATCGCCTGCATCGCGGTGATCGGGGTTCTTGACCAGCGTCAGACGGTCGCCGCGTGTCCAGTTCTCGAACTTGAACGGGCCGGTCCCAACGGGATCGGTGTTGTTGGTATCGGCGGATTCAGCCGCGACGATTGCGCTGTCGCCCTGGCCCATGTTGAACAAAAAGAACGCATCCTTGCGCGAAAGCTTGATCTCGACCGTTTGCGGATCAATGGCTGTCACGCTCTCGATCGGCTTGAAGATGTCCTTGGACGGGTTCACGCTCTCCTCGGCCATTGCGCGGTCAAAGGAAAACACCACGTCTTCCGCGTCAAAGCTGGTGCCGTCGTGAAACATCACGCCCTCGGCCAGCTTGAACGCATATGTCAGCCCGTCTTCCGACACGTCCCAGCTGGTCGCCAGATTGGGCTGCACTTCGCCGTTTTCCGCAACCGTGGTCAGCGCTTCGAACACGTTCATCGTCATCATGCCATCAATCGATGCAGTGGCATCCGCTGTCGGATCAAGCGATGTCGGTTCCTGTTGCAGGCCGATAACCAGTTGATCGGCAGCGGCTGTCAGCGGGGACAGTCCCAGAGCCAGCGCAATCGTGGACGCAGTGAAAATTCTAGAAAAGTCAGCCATTTGAACACCCCAAGTTCCAAGACAAGATGACAGGGCGCGTTTGAGACACCCTTTACTTCGTCAGTCTGCGCGGCGGCGTCTTGGTGGTCAATCACTTTGCATCGGCACGGAAAAATCTTCATGAATCCGCCACAAAGGGCGGGGGGCTATTCAAAGCGCACAGGCGGGAAAACGGTTCAGGATACTGTTGAGAGTGCCCTCAATCTCGGGGTCGTGTTTGCGGCTGAACGATACCCTGCCGCTGCTGGCATTCCGTCGATCCCTACCTGTGTATCTCTTCCACGCCGCACCATTCGGCGATGAACAACGTCATCGCGACAGTGATCCGGCGCAGGCTTTCGATGCTGACACGTTCGTCAACTCCGTGGATATTCTCCGAAATCGGCCCGTAGCAAAGCGCTGGAACCTTGTCATAAAGCTTGTGAACCCGGCAATCGAGGTAGCCGGGGGTAACAAAGCTGCCAAGGTTGTTTCCGGTCGCGTCCTTGTGCGCGCTTGCCAGAATCTCCTCGGCTTGTGTGCCCGGTTCCTGAACATATCCTTCGGCGAAAAATCCATTGAAGGTGACTGTCGGCATGTTCCGGGAAAGGTAAGGATCGTCTGCCGCAAAGCTTTTGATCCAGTCGGTGATCTCATCCGCAGCGTCTTGAGCTTTCTGGCCGGGATAGATCGCGATGCGGCACCCGATCTTGCACCATGCCGGAACGGACGAGGCCCAGTCGCCGCCTTCGATCTTGCCGACGTTCAGGTTTATTGGATGATCCAGATCCTCGAAATAAGGGTGATCGCGCTTATTGGCGTTCCAGTTCTCTTCAAGCGCGCGCAGGCGGGCGACAATGCGATAAGCCGCGTCGATGGCATTGGCCCCTGACCCCATTTCGCGCACATGGACAGGCACGCCATGCACTTCCACCTCGAACCAGATGGTTCCGACGTTCGCGCGCACCAGCATTTCTTCTTCTGGTTCCGGGATCAGAACCGCGTCGGCACGGTAGCCGCGCAGATGGGTGGCCAGTGCGCCATTTCCGGTTGATTCTTCTTCGACCACGGATTCGACATGGATGCGGGCTGTCGGCGCAAGGCCTGCGCGCTTGATTGCGTCCATGGCGTAGATATTGGCCGCGTGACCGGCCTTCATATCTGCGCCGCCGCGCCCATAAAGCCAGTCGCCTTCGATGTGAGGCTCGAAGGGCGGATAGGTCCACATGTCTTCGGGCCCCGCCGGCACGACATCCACATGCGCTTGCAGGATCAGGCTGCGTCCGCTTTCGGTTTTCGGCGCAAGCGTCCCGACCACGATGGGCGCGGTGGAATGGGCATCCGAGTATTTGCCGCCGCCTTCGTGTGCTTCAATGGCGGCGCGGTCCATGTCAAATGTGTCGATCTGGTAGCCCCGGCTTGCCAGCGCTTCGGATACGAATTTCTGTACCTCCGCTTCTTGCCCACGGACAGAAGGAAAGCGGATCATGTCTTGGGTAAACCGGATCTGTTCGTCAAACCCTGCGTTCACTGCACTGATGAGGCGTTGCTTGATGTCAGGGCTCAGGGGCATGGTTTGACTCCGAATGGAATTTTTTCCAGTCCACGCGCAGGAAGTCGGAACTTGGTGAAATACTGCAGGGCAGGGGTCAGGGCGTCAACTGGCAGCCTCTGCGTCCGTTGGGTCGATCTACCAAGAGGTTGATGTACAGCAGGGCGAAAGCACGGGGTTTTCAAAGGCTTCGCATGCCAGAAATATTCTTGAAAGTCATAAATTTTTTCCTAGAGTAAACAAACGGCGGCGAACAAAACTGTAAACCAAAGGGCGCAATCATGGCCGCAACGGACCTTCAACAAGACCCACATCGCATCCGCGAGCAGCGCGAAAAGGTGCTCGAAGTGGCCATCGGGCGTGAAGTCAGGGCCTTTCGGAAACGCAAGGACATCACCGTGGCCGACCTGTCGGCGCAAACGGGCCTGTCCATCGGGATGCTGTCCAAGATCGAAAACGGCAACACCTCTCCCTCGCTGACAACGTTGCAGAGTCTCGCCAATGCGCTTTCGGTGCCGATCACCGCATTCTTTCGCGGCTTTGAGGAATCGCGCACCGCCATCCACACCAAGGCGGGCGAGGGCGTCGAGATGAAGCGCGAAGGCACCCGCGCCAACCATCAATACAACATGCTGGGGCACATCGGGGCCAACACCAGCGGCGTGATCGTCGAGCCCTATCTCATCACTCTTACAAACGAATCCGACGTTTTCCCGACCTTTCAGCACAGCGGGATCGAGACGATCTATATGCTGGAAGGCAAGGTCGACTACCGCCACGGCGATCAGGTGTTCACCCTGGAACCCGGCGACACGCTGTTCTTCGAGGCCGATGCACCGCATGGCCCAGAAGTGCTGGTGGACCTGCCCGCACGCTATCTGTCGATCATCAGTTATCAGCAGAACAGCTAGGGCTTTTTAACTTCAGTATTGCCTATCAGGAAAAAAACATTCCTAATAGTTTCGCTGCTGCTGATCGGGTAACCGACGGGTTACCTCGTTCTTGTTCTGGTGGCGGGTTTGATATCTGGAGACGTAAAAATGTGTGGCATCGTCGGGCTATTCCTCAAAGACAAGTCTCTCGAACCTCAGTTGGGGGCGATGCTGACGTCGATGCTGATCACGATGACCGACCGCGGTCCCGACAGCGCTGGAATCGCCATTTACAAGGGCGAAACGGCAGGTAAAACCAAGCTGGTCGTGCAGTCCGACACGCCCCAGACCGATTTCGCAGGCCTTGATTCAGCCCTGAAAAAGCAGATCGAGGGCGGTGTGAAGATGAAGGTCAAGGACACCCATGCGGTGCTTGAGATCAAGGCAAGTCAAGGCGACGCCGCGCGTGCCGCTCTGAAAACCCTGCGCCCGACTTTGCGGATCATGAGCCGGGGGGACAGTCTTGAGATCTATAAAGAGGTCGGATTGCCCAAAAATGTGGCAGACCGGTTCGGCCTGCACAAGATGACCGGCACGCATGGCATCGGTCACACGCGGATGGCCACGGAGTCTGCAGTAACGACCATGGGCGCGCATCCGTTCAACACCGGCGACGATCAGTGCCTTGTCCACAACGGCTCCTTGTCGAACCACAACAGCCTGCGCCGCAAGCTGCGTCGTGAAGGCGTGCATATCGAGACGGAAAACGACACCGAAGTCGGTGCCGCCTATCTGACATGGAGGATGATGCACGGCGCGACGCTGGGCGAAGCGTTGCAATCCAGTCTCGACGATCTGGACGGGTTCTTCACCTTCGTCGTTGGTACCAAGGACGGCTTTGGCGTGGTCCGTGACCCGATTGCCTGCAAACCGGCGGTGATGGCTGAAACCGATCAATACGTCGCCTTCGGCTCGGAATACCGCGCGCTGGTCGATCTGCCGGGCATCGAACAGGCCCGCGTCTGGGAACCCGAGCCCGCGACCGTCTATTTCTGGAGCCACAACGCAGCTCCTACATCGACAGAAAAGGCCGCCTGAGATGCAGACAATCGACCTGGCCGACAGCACCCTGCGCGCGTTGAACAAGACGCTGTACGCGCAGTCGGAAACCACCAACCAGACGCAGTGGGAGATTTTGAACCCCAAGGGCGCGCACGCCATCGCCTGCGGTCTGGATGCGCCGATAGAAGTGACTGTGCGCGGGTCCACCGGCTATTACTGCGCCGGTATGAACCAAAAGGCGACGGTGAACATCACAGGCTCTGCCGGGCCGGGTGTTGCGGAAAACATGATGTCGGGCAAGGTGGTGATCGATGGCGACGCCAGCCAATATGCCGGTGCCACGGGCCACGGCGGATTGCTGGTGATCAAGGGCAACGCCAGCAGCCGCTGCGGCATTTCGATGAAGGGGATCGACATCGTCGTACATGGCAACATCGGCCATATGTCCGCGTTCATGGCGCAATCGGGCAATCTGGTTGTCTGCGGCGATGCGGGCGATGCGCTGGGGGACAGCTGCTACGAGGCGCGTCTGTTCGTGCGCGGCAAGGTCAAAAGCCTGGGCACCGATTGCGAGCAAAAGGAAATGCGCCCCGAACATATCGCGATACTGACCGAATTGCTGGCCGAGGCGGGCAGCGACGCGAGGCCCGAAGAATTCACGCGCTATGGCTCTGCCCGCACGCTCTACAATTTCGATGTCGACAACGCTGGCGCGTATTAAGGAATCCCAGATGAACAGACAGACCCCGAAGGGCATTCCGCACACCACGCCGCGTCAATCGGCGACATTCACCCAGGACGTCAACAGCGACATTCGGCGTGCGGCGGCCACCGGCATCTACGACATTCGCGGCGGCGGGGCGAAACGCAAGCTGCCGTCCTTTGACGATCTGTTGTTCATGGGCGCGTCGATCTCGCGCTACCCGCTCGAAGGGTATCGCGAGAAATGCGAAACTTCGGTGACCATCGGTGCGCGCCATGCAGAAAAACCCATCGAGCTGGATATTCCGATCACCATCGCGGGCATGTCATTCGGCGCGCTGTCCGGCCCCGCCAAAGAGGCTTTGGGCCGGGGCGCGTCGGCTGCGGGAACGTCGACCACCACCGGCGACGGTGGCATGACCCCCGAAGAGCGCGGCCATTCCAGCAAGCTGGTCTATCAGTATCTGCCGTCGCGCTACGGCATGAACCCCAATGATCTGCGCAAGGCCGACGCCATCGAGATCGTCGTGGGGCAGGGGGCAAAGCCCGGCGGTGGCGGCATGCTGCTGGGGCAGAAGATCAGCGACCGTGTTGCGGAAATGCGCAATCTTCCCAAGGGGATCGACCAGCGCTCGGCCTGCCGTCATCCCGACTGGACCGGCCCCGACGACCTTGAGATCAAGATACTGGAGCTGCGCGAGATCACCGGCTGGAAGGTGCCTATCTATGTGAAAGTTGCAGGCGCGCGGCCCTACTACGACGTCACCCTGGCGATCAAGGCAGGGGCCGACGCCATCGTGCTGGACGGCATGCAAGGCGGCACTGCGGCCACGCAGGACGTGTTCATCGAACACGTGGGCCAGCCGACGCTGGCCATCATACGCCCTGCGGTTCAGGCGCTTCAAGATCTGGGGATGCACCGCAAGGTTCAACTGATCCTGTCCGGCGGTATACGGTCGGGTGCTGACGTGGCCAAGGCGATGGCTCTTGGGGCGGATGCGGTGGCCATCGGCACCGCCGCCCTGATAGCCCTCGGGGACAATGACCCCAAATGGGAGGCCGAGTATAATGCGCTTGGCACCACGGCGGGCGCTTATGACGACTGGCACGAGGGGCTCGATCCTGCAGGCATCACCACGCAAGACCCCGATTTGATGGCCCGTTTCGACCCCATCGAGGGCGGTCGTCGGCTGCGCAATTACCTCAAGGTGATGACGCTTGAAGCACAGACCATCGCGCGGGCCTGCGGCAAGAACCATCTTCACAACCTTGAACCCGAAGATCTGGTGGCCCTGACGATGGAAGCCGCCGCGATGGCACGGGTGCCGCTGGCCGGCACCGATTGGTACCCGGGCAAGCCCGGCACGACATATTGAACGAAAACGAGGGCGCGGCTGGCAGCAGACCGCGCCCTGATCTTTTCAACGACAGGAGACTATAATGGCGACCGACCTTGCTGAATTTGCCGACGAGAATGGCATCAAATACTTTATGATCTCCTTTACCGATCTGTTTGGCGGGCAACGCGCCAAACTGGTGCCTGCGCGTGCCATCGCGGGGATGCAACAAGACGGTGCCGGATTTGCCGGTTTTGCAACCTGGCTGGACCTGACGCCCGCGCACCCCGACATGCTGGCCGTGCCCGACCCCGAAGCGGTGATCATCCTGCCGTGGGACCGCGAGATTGCATGGGTGCCCGCAGACTGCGTGATGGAAGGCGAACCCGTCGCCCAAGCCCCCCGCAACGTGCTGCGCCGTCTGATCGCGGAAGCCGCAGAAGAGGGCCTGCACGTCAAGACCGGCATTGAGGCGGAATTCTTTCTGCTGACCCCCGAAGGCGACCGGATCAGCGACGGTTTCGATACCAGCGTCAAGCCGTGCTACGACCAGCAGGCCTTTATGCGGCGGATCGACGTGATCCGCGAGATCAGCGACTATATGCTGGAAATGGGCTGGAACCCCTATCAAAGCGACCACGAGGACGCGAATGGCCAGTGGGAGATGAACTGGGATTTCGACGATGTCCTGAAGACCGCCGACAAACATTCGTTTTTCAAGTTCATGACCAAATCCGTGGCGGAAAAGCACGGCTACCGCGCGACGTTTATGCCCAAGCCGATAGAGGGTCTGACCGGCAACGGCTGTCATGCGCATGTCTCGGTCTGGGACGCGCCGGGGGCTGCGGCAAAGGTCAACGTCTTTGCCGGAAAGGGCGAAGGCCAGACCGGCGAATTGGGGCTGTCAGAGCGCGGCAAACATTTCCTTGGCGGCATCATGAAACACGCCAGCGCATTGGCGGCGATCACCAATCCTACCGTCAACAGCTACAAGCGCATCAGCGCGTCCCGCACGACGTCGGGGGCGACATGGGCACCCAATTTCGTGACGTGGACCGGCAACAACCGCACGCACATGGTACGCGTGCCCGCCCCCGGCCGGTTCGAGTTGCGGCTGCCCGACGGGGCGGCGAACCCCTACCTGTTGCAGGCGGTGATCATCGCGGCGGGCCTGTCCGGCATCCGATCAAAAGCTGATCCGGGCAAACGGCACGACATCGATATGTACGCCGAAGGCCACACGGTGAAGGACGCG
>JAGXHE010000008.1 GCA_024636445.1 Sulfitobacter sp. | reverse complement strand
GAAGATGCGCTTGGCGTGCCCCTGCAACAGGGCGGCGAACATGCCGTTTTCCACACCCACAACACCCTGCTCGGCCTCGACGACGGGCTCTACCTCGAGGCAATCGCGATCAACCCAGATGCACCCGCACCCGACCGTGCGCGCTGGTTCGATCTGGACCGGTTTTCGGGCCCCGCGCGGCTGACCAACTGGATCTGCCGCTGCGACGACATGGACGCGCTACTGGCGCAGATGCCCGATCTGCAACCCGACGGCGCAGGCCAGCCCGTCGATCTGCAACGCGGCGATCTGCGCTGGCGCATGGCGGTCCCGCCCTCCGGCATCCTGCCTTTCGACAATTGCTGGCCCGCGCTGATCCAGTGGCAGACCGCGCAGCACCCCGCCGACCGGCTGACGGCGCGCGGCGTGCGCCTGTCGCGGCTGATCGTCAGCCATCCGCAGGCCGACACCCTGCGCGCCCAACTGGCCCCCATGCTGAACGACAAACGCGTGGTCTTCGACACCGGCCCCGCCGCCCTGCACGCCGAATTCGACACGCCCAATGGCAAACGCACCCTGTAATGCACGTGATGATCCGCACAGCAACGCCTGATGACGCGTCGCACATCGCCGCGATCTGGAACGCGGTGATTGCCCAGCCACACATCACCTTCACCACCGACACCAAATCCGACGCGGGCGTCGCCGCGATGATATCCGCACGCGACGGTGCATTCTGGGTCGCCACCCTGAACGACACCATCGCAGGCTTCGCCACCTTCGGCAGCTTTCGCGCAGGGCCCGGCTACCGCCACACCGCCGAACATTCGGTCATGCTGGGACCACAGGCGCGGGGCAGGGGCCTGGGCCGTGCGCTGATGCAGGCATTGGAATCAGGTGCCACCGCACGCGACATTCACGTGCTGGTCGCAGGCATCAGCGGTGCCAACCCCGACGCGGTGGCGTTTCACGACCGCCTTGGATTTACGCACTCGGGCAAAATTCCGCAGGTGGGGCGCAAAAACGACCACTGGCATGACCTGATTTTGATGCACAAAGTGTTGATCCCGTCCTGACACTGTCGCCCGACATCTCTATGGTGCGGCGCATGTCGATCTGGACCCGAATAACCGAGGCGCTCAGCGCATTGACCGCAGGCGAAGGCCTGTTGGCAGTGTTCGACCGCCTGCGCACCCCGCCCGAACGCTCGGTGGGCTTTGCCATCGCCGTCATCGCGCTGTCCGCCAAGATGGCCAAGGCCGACGGGCAGGTCACCCGCGCCGAAGTCATGGCCTTCCGCGAGGTCTTCCACATCGCCCCCGAAGACGAGGCAGGTGCCGCCCGCGTGTTCAACCTTGCGCGTCAGGACGTTGCAGGCTTCGACGTCTACGCCCGCCGCATCCAGCGCATGTTCCGCGACCAGCCCGAAACCCTCTATGACCTGATGGAGGGGCTGTTCTACATCGCGATGGCCGACGGCCATTACCACGAGGACGAGGCCGCATTCCTGGAGCATGTCGCCGGGATCTTCGATCTCTCGCCCGCCCGTTTCGAGGCCTTGCGCGCCCGCTCGGTGCCCGACCAGAAATGCGATCCCTACACGGTTCTGGGCGTCGCATGCGAGGCCGACATGCAAACCACCCGTGCCGCCTGGCGCAAGCTGGTGCGCGAGAATCACCCCGACGTGCTGATGTCGCGCGGCCTGCCCGAAGAGGCGATCGGCATGGCCCAGAAACGCCTGATCGAGATCAACCGCGCCTGGGAAGAAATCCAGCAGACGACCGCCTCCGGCGCTGCCTGATGCGGCTGGCCACCTACAACGTCGAATGGTTCAACGCGCTCTTCGACGATGACGGCACGCCGCTGCGCGACGCGACACCATCGGCCCGCTACGGCATCACCTGCGCCGCACAGATCGAGGCGCTTGGCATCGTGTTTACCGCCCTCGACGCCGACGCGGTGATGATCATCGAGGCCCCAGACCACAACCGCCGCCGCGACACCGTCCGCGCATTGGAGGCCTTTGCCCAGATGTTCGACCTGCGCGCCCGCCGCGCCGTCATCGGATTCGTGAACGACACCCAGCAGGAGATTGCCCTGCTCTACGACCCCGACACGCTGTCCGCCACGCACGATCCTGTCGGTCACTTCACCGGCAAAAAGGGCGCTTCCGACGCGCCGCGTTTCGACGGAACCTTCCGCATCGATCTGGACGTGGACGACACCCAGGACCTGATCCGTTTCTCGAAACCGCCGCTGGAACTGGCGATGCGCAGCCTTGCCACCGGGTTCGAATTTCGCGTGATCGGCGCGCATCTGAAATCCAAGGCGCCGCACGGTGCCACCACCCGCGACGAGATCATGCGCCAGTCCATCGCCAACCGCCGCAAGCAACTGGCCCAGGCGATCTGGTTGCGCGCCCGCATTGCGGAATATCTTGCCACGGACACGCGGCTGCTGGTCATGGGCGACATGAACGACGGGCCGGGTCTGGACGAATACGAAGACCTCTTTGGCCGCTCCTCGGTCGAGATTCTGCTGGGGGCAGAGGGTCAGCCGCAGATGTACGACCCGCACGCGCGTCTTGCCCTTGGCCGCCGTCTTGGGGTGATGCCCACCACCGCGCGGTTCTGGATCGTGCCCGAAAAACGCTATCTGCAGGCGCTGCTCGACTATATCATGATCTCGCCCGACCTGCGGACCCATGCGCCCGACTGGCGCATCTGGCACCCGCTGGACGATCCCGAATGTTGGCAAAAACCGCAATTGCGCGATGCGCTGGTCACCGCGTCCGACCATTTTCCGGTGACTCTCGACATCGACATCTAAGGGTACTTTGAATTGTCACGAAAAGCCCCCATATTGGATACATGAAACGCTTTATCATCCCCGTGACCCTAGTGGCCGCTCTGGCCACCCCGTCCTTTGCGCAGGACGAAGACGACGGCCTGTCGCTGATGGAACGCGGCGCGCAGATGTTCATGGAGGGCATCCTCAAAGAGATGGAGCCCGCCATAGACGATCTGGGCGGCCTTGCCGAAGAGTTCGGCCCGGCCGTGCGCGGTTTTGCCGAACAGATGGGACCGGCGCTGCGCGATCTGATGGAACAGGTCGAGGACTGGAGCGTCTATGACGCGCCCGAAATCCTGCCCAACGGCGACATCATCATCCGCCGCAAGCCCGACGCGCCCGAATACGAGCCGCCCGAGGGCGAGATTGAAATCTGAAGCCTGTCCGCCATTCTGCCAGCGCAGCCCGCGCCCTCAAGCCTTCGATGACCGCCTGCGTGTCTTGACCGTCAGATCGGCCCCCATACTGCTGGCCAGCGATTCCAGCCGCGCCTCGGCCACCTCGCCATACAGCGGCACGACCGCAGGCGACAGATGCAGCTCCAGCTGCTTTTTCTTCGGATACCAGCGGAATTCGCCCCGGTCCGCATCCTTTTGCATCCAGAACATCGCCCCGAACCGCATCGCCTTGCCCAATATCTCGGCGTCGCGCTGGGTGCGTTCGTCCAGCACGTCATAGAGGTTCTCGAACGGCGTCCCCTCGCGCTTGTTGGAATAGCGGTGCAGCAGCGCCAGCCCCAGAAATATCCGCTCCGAATGTTTCAGCCCGCCAAGGTTGGCGCGGGTGGCGTTGTCGAAACAGACCTCGGCGCGGTAATCGGGATGCGCGCGCCAGCTGACATCATGCAGCAGACAGGCCGCCTTGATCAGCCGCTTGCGTTGCAACGGGGCGGATTTGAACAGCGGCATCACGAAATCGAACAGGGTGCGGCCAAAGCCGGGCAGGCGGGCATCCTTGGCCTCGGCAAAGCGGCAGGCCTCGATCAGCGGATCGCGGTCGCGCAGGCGTTGCGGCATCTGCTCATACAGCAGCCCCTCGCGGATACCATATGACGACACTGCGATATCCTTGGGCTTGAACGTGCGCACCAGCCGCGACAGCACTTCGGCGGCCAGCGGCACCAGCCCCATCCGTTGTGATGAAATTCCGCATTTGCCGCGCAGCTCTTCGGGATCGTTCTCCGCGATAAACGCGACGGTCTTGGCCACGCCCGCAGGCGTCATGCGGTATTCGTGCAGTACATGCAGCGGGTAATTCCTCCGGTACATGTCGATGCGTGCAATCGCGCGCCACGATCCGCCGACCAGAAACAGCCGGTCGCGCTGGATGCCCATCGCCTCCTGCAACTGGTCCATCACCGTGGCGATATGATCGCGGCGGCCCTTCTTGCCGCCCTTCACGTCCACCAGTTTCAGCGGCCCCAGCTGCGACGTCTCGCGCCGCCCGACGCGTCCGCCCGAAATCTCGGCCAGCTCCATCGACGACCCGCCGATGTCACAGACCAGACCGTATGCACCGGGCCAGCCCAAAAGCACCCCTTGCGCCGACAAACGCGCCTCTTCGCGCCCGTCGATGACCCAGATGCGCAGGCCGGTCTCGCGCAGCACATCGGCGCAGAACTCCGCACCATCGGATGCATCGCGCACCGCCGCCGTCGCCACCAGCGTCAGCTCGGGCAGGTCCATGCCGTCGGCCAGATGCTTGAACCGGATCAACGCCGCCAGTGCCCGCTTGCGCCCCGCAGGGTTCAGCGTGCCGCTTTCGCTCAGACCCGCACCCAACGCACACATGATCTTTTCGTTGTAAAAATAGGCGGGGCTGCGCGCCGCACCGTCGAACACCACCAGCCGGACCGAGTTCGAGCCGATGTCGACCACCCCCACCCGCGACAGCGCACGCGCGCCGGGGTCTTGAAACAGGGGTCTCCCGAAAGGGCCCCAGTCGTTCGGGCCAGCGGGCTTGGTTACGGGTTCAGTCGCAGGTTCGATCTGATCGGTCATCTGGTTCCCTGTGGCCGCCGCAGTGTCGGTTTCGACCATGGCCCACGCAGGCAACGGGGTCAATCAGTCCTCGGTATGGGTCAGCTGTGGCACGTCCGACGCACCCGCCGAACCACGCCCCGAAAGTGACGGATTTTCCATGAAAAACCGGTGGCAATTAAACGCAAAGTCGCCCTCGGGCACTTCGGGGCGCACGAATTTTCCGTCCGGTGCCATCACCCAGCTTTGCGCAACGTCAGCCAGGTTCGCCGCCATCACCTGACTGGTGATCTGCGCCTTGACCGTGGGATTCTCGATCTCGACCAATGTTTCGATCCTGCGATTCAGGTTGCGCCCCATCCAGTCGGCGGACGAGATGAACACCCGCGCCTTCTTGTGCGGCAACCCCTTGCCGTTGCCGAAACACACGATCCGCGAATGTTCCAGAAACCGCCCGATGATGGATTTCACGCGGATGTTCTCGCTCAGCCCCTTCACGCCGGGGCGCAGACCGCAGATGCCACGGATCACCAGACTGATCTTCACGCCCGCCTGAGAGGCCGCATAAAGCGCGTCGATCACATCGGCATCGACCAGCGCGTTCATCTTGGCCCAGATCTCCGCAGGCCGCCCGGCGGCGGCATGGTCGGCCTCGTTGGCGATCATCTCCAGCAGGCGCGGCTTCAGCGTGGTGGGCGATATCGCCAGATTGTCCAGCTCCGCAGGTTCGGCATAGCCCGACAGGAAGTTGAACACCTTCGTCGCATCGCGCCCCAGCTTGGGGTCGCAGGTGAACAGCGACAGATCGGTGTAGATCTTGGCGGTGATCGGATGGTAATTGCCGGTGCCGTAATGGGTATAGGTCACCAGCTCGTCGCCCTCGCGGCGCACCACTGTGCTGATCTTTGCGTGTGTTTTCAGATCGATAAAGCCGTAAACCACATGCGCGCCCGCGCGCTCCAGCCGCCGCGACTGCTGGATGTTGGCGGCCTCGTCAAACCGCGCCTTCAGCTCGACCAGCGCCGTCACCGACTTGCCGTCCTCGGCCGCCTCGCACAGCGCCTCGACGATGGGAGAGCGTTTCGAGGTCCGGTACAGCGTCTGCTTGATCGCCACCACGTTGGGATCGCGCGCCGCCTGTTGCAGAAACCGGATCACCATCTCGAAGGTCTCGTAGGGGTGATGCAGCAGCATGTCCTTCTGGCGGATCGCGGCGAACATGTCGCCCTCGAAATCCGTGACCCGTTCGGGCACACGCGGCGTGAACGTCGGCCACAGCAGTTCGGGGCGGCTGTCCAGCACCAGCTTGCCCAGATCGGCCAGCCCGATCATCCCGTCGATCTCGATCACCTCGGAATGCACCACGTTCAGCTCGCGCATGATCACCGATTTCAGCCGCTCGGGCGCACCGGCCGAATGCAGCATCCGCACCACTTCGCCGCGGCGACGCCGTTTCAGCGCCACCTCGAACTCGCGCACCAGATCTTCGGCCTCTTCCTCGACTTCCAGATCGCTGTCGCGCAGCACCTGAAACTCGAAATGCGCCTTCAACTGATAGCCGGGGAACAGCGTGCCGATCTGTTCGACCAGCAATTCCTCAAGCGGCAGAAACCGCGTGCCATGTCCCGGCAGGGCGACAAACCGGTCGATCTGCGCCGGAATCGGCAGCAGCGCCTGCAACGGGCGCTTGTCGGCCTTGCGTTCCAGTTGCAGCGCCAGCGCGTAGCCGGTGGTGGGAATGAACGGAAACGGATGCGCAGGATCAATCGCCAGCGGCGACAGCACCGCAAAGACGTGGTTCAGGAAATAATCGGCCAGAAACGTCTTGTCCTCGCCCGACAGCTCTTCGCGGGCCAGCACGTCGATGCCTTCGGCCTCCATCTCGGCCAGCAGGTCCGACAGCACCCGTTGCTGCGACATCATCAGCGCGCGGGCCTCCTCGTGGATCAGCACCAGCTGTTCGGCGGGGGTCAGCCCGTCGGCGGCGGGCGTGGTGTTGCCCGCAATCGCCAGCTCGCGCAGACCCGCGACGCGCACGGTGTAGAACTCGTCCAGATTGGCTGCGCTGATCGACAAGAACCGCAACCGCTCCAGCAGCGGCACACGGGTGTTTTCCGCCTCTTCCAGCACCCGCCAGTTAAAGGCAAGCCAGCTCAGCTCGCGGTTCACGAACCGGCCCGGTCCCGACATATCGAGATCGTCCAGAGCCTGAGCTTCGGGGAATGGGTGCGTGAGAAAATCTGCCTGTGACATGGCGCGCTTATGACCATAAATTGTAACGAATTGGTAACAAGCCTCGCGCGTTTTTACATGAAATGTCCAGCTTTAAGCCTTTGAAACCGCTTTAAGATGGCAGATCGGCGCTTATGCGCGGCCCGACTGGGCTTCGTTGGCCCTCACTGGGTGTCGCGGCCCAGAACCTTGGCCGCCAGGCTGCGCGTCAGCGGCTTTTGCGCGCTCAGCGATTCTGCGTCCAGTGCCGCCACCATCCGCCGTGCCGCATCGAACGACCGCTCCATATGCAGCGTCAGATAGGGGATCACATCGACACGCGGTTTCAACTGGCGGTCGGCAAACAGCTTTGCCAGAACCGCCGTCAGCAGCGCGTCGTCGGGCAACTCAAGCATCGCCGCCTGTGTGCCGCCCACACGGCTTTGCAGATCGGGCAGGCCCAGCCCCCAATGCACCGGCGCGCCGCGCCCCGTCATCAGCAGCGGCTGGCGGTTGGCCAGCACCAGATTGTGCAGATGAAACAGCGCGGTCATCGCCTGCGCGTCATCCGCAATCTGCGGCACGTCCTCGACCGCAATCGCCGCGCCCGCCAGATCGGGAATATCCGCACCCGCCAGATCAGTGGCCGCGACGATGCGGGCATCGGTCAGACCGGCCCACACATGGGTCAGATGGGTCTTGCCCGCTCCGGGCGGGCCGGTCAGCACCAGCTTGCCCTCGGGCCAGTTCGACCAGGTCTCGATCAGGCTGACCGCGACAGCATTGCCGGGCGACACCATGAAATCGTCCCGCCCCAGCGCCGTGCGCGACGGCAGATCAAAGCTGAGCTGCTCAGCCATGGCTCAGTCCTGCTCGTTCTGGTCGGGGACAACCTCATCGTGGTCGTTCAGATGATGGTCAGACAGCCCGCGATACAGCAGACTTTGCTGGTACTGCGCCACCGCAAACCGTGTCACCACACCCATTGCGGCTGCCACGGGCACGGCAATCAGCATGCCCACAAACCCGAACAGCGTGCCAAAGACCGACAGCGCAAGGATCAGCCACACAGGGTGCAGGCCGACCGAATTGCCCACCAGCTTGGGCGTCAGGAAATTGCCCTCGACCACCTGACCGATGATGAAAATAGCCGCCACCAGACCCAGCGACACCCAGTCGCCCCAGAACTGGAACAGCCCCAGCCCGATCGCCAGCGCGCCCCCGATCAGCGCACCCAGATAGGGGATGAAGGTGACCAGACCGGCGACAAAGCCCACGACCAGTCCGAATTGCAGCCCCACCAGCATCAGCGCGATGGCATAATAGGTGCCAAGGATCAGACAGACCGTGCCCATGCCGCGAATGAACGAGGCCAGCGTCTTGTCGATCTGGCCTGCCAGCTTGCGGATCGTCGGCGCGTGGTCGCGCGGGAGCAGCTCGTCGACCCGCGCCACCATCCGGTCCCAGTCCAGCAGCAGATAGACCGACACGACCGGCACGATCACGAACAGAATGGCAAGGTTCAGCAGTGATGCGGCGCTGCTCAGCGCCGTGGTCACCAGCTCGCCGCCGCGCTCCTGCACCGTGACGGCAATACTGTCGAGCGACTGGCGCAACGTGCTCTCGGCGTCCAGCAAGGAGGGAAAGCGTTCGGTCAGAAAGGTGCCAAAGTTGCGGGCAAGGTCGGGTGCGGTGTTGAACAGCTGCACCGACTGGTTGATCAGCGTCGGCACCACCAGCAGCGCCATCAGCACGAACAGCAGCAACGCCACCAGCGTGATGATCGCCGTGGCCAGCACCCGGCTGACCCCCATCCGCTCCAGCCTGTCGGCCACAGGGTCAAGGAAATAGGCAATCGCGCCGCCCAGCAAAAAGGGCACCAACACGTCCCCCAGCGCCCAAAGCAGGACGAAAAATCCCACTGCGACCAAACCCCAGTATTTCATCTGATCGCGAACGGGCAGACCCATGTGACGCTCCTGCACAAGTTAGCTCTACACATCGCCTATGGGGCGCATTGTTTCAAGGGGGCAGGGGGGGGAGGTTGTGTTGAGGGGGGAGGTCTGGTGGGTGGGACGAAACGATTGCGCGTCACAGCCTACAATTGGGCGAACTGCGCTTTCAACAAGGCTTCGTTATATTCGCTTTGGGGCGTGCTGTCGTAAACCACACCGCCGCCGACGTTCAGCTTGGCTTGACCGGAGAGATCACAAAGCAACGTGCGGATTGCGACACTGAATTCCATAGAGCCATCTGGAGAGATCCATCCGATCGCACCGCAATAGCCGCCTCGGGCCGTCGCCTCCAACTCGGACAGTATCTCCATCGCGCGGATCTTTGGCGCCCCTATGATTGAACCGCAGGGAAAAGCCGCAGTCAGGATATCGCTCAGCGTGGTTTCGGGCCGGATCGTGGCTGTCACCTCAGAGGTCATTTGGTGTACGGTTGCATAGCTTTCGATCTCGAACAGCGCCGGAACCCGCACACTGCCGACCATTGAAACCCGTGCAATATCATTTCTCAAAAGGTCGGTGATCATCAGATTTTCCGCTTGATCCTTTTCTGAGTTCCTCAGCTGCGCCTTCAGCACTTCGTCCTCCAAGGCATCACAACCACGCCTGATCGTCCCCTTCATAGGGCGGGTGCGCAGCAGCCCCTCCGCAGAAAGCGAAAAGAACAATTCAGGCGAACGGGACAGAAGTTTCGTGCCGCCAAGGTCAACAAATGCACCAAAGGGAACGGGCTGCTTTTGTCTCAGCTTGTCATAAAGACGCGCCAGGCAACCTTCATACTCCGTCGCCATGGGAAACGTTAAGTTGGCCTGATAAATATCACCATCCCGTAGAAAGTCATGAACGATATCGAAGGCTTTTCTATATGTCTGAAAATCCCATTCCGGCTCGAAACGACCGATGCTGGCGTCCGTTTCCAGATCTGGCGCCGGGGGCGTGTGAACCTGATCAAACACACCAAACCGCAACAAAGGTTCCTTGCGGTCTGTCGGCAATCTGGATTGGATTTTTGGATTTAACGCATAGCCCAATTCGTAGGATGCGGTGCCCGCAAGCCATTTCCCACGTTGCTGCCAGGCTTGCATATCACCCAAGGCCCCCTCAACCTCATGAGGGTGCCAAGCCTCAATGATAACCTCGGGTTGGCAAAAAAAAGAGCCTGTTCCAAGCGGCCCTCGGTCAAACAGGATCGACCGACACTGAGCATCCTGTGTCATCTAAAAATCAGCGGCGATGCGCATGTCACGCAGCGGGCGTACAATTTCGATGCAGTCTTGATAAATTTGATGCGCCCGATACGCCTTCAATGCGGCCTCGTTTTCGAATTCTGCGTAAACGATCACATCGACATCATTGGAAAACCGATCCTCATTCCGGTTGCGAGAGACTTCGAAATACCTGAGCGACGGGATGGCGGACAACATGGACAGCCCATCCACCATTCGATCAATGTCATTGGCGTCCTTACTGCTGAAAAAGACAACGTGACGAATGATCTGGTGATCGGATTTCTTGTCTGACACTTGAGTGTTCCTGTGCAAAATAGAGTTCGTGAATATCGAAGACCATACGAAAACCGCGACGCTGCTTCTCATTGCACTGGCCGGTTTTCAAGACAATACCGCACCGCAGCAATAAGCAAGAATGGGCTCTTTGCTCCCATTCGCCGCAACAGCACGACACCTTTCCCCACCCAAGCCCGGACTCAAGGTGCGTGGCACCGCCCGCCTCCCGGTGTTCGCTTGCGAACACCTGCCTCTCACACCCCACACCCCCGCCCTTGACACGCCCCCATCCCCGATCCCAGATGCCGCGCAAACCCCACCCGCAGGAGAGCCCCGATGCGCACCGATTTCGACGCCGAACTGGAAGACCGCCTTGTCCGCTATGCCGAGATCGACAGCCAGAGCGACGCACACAGCGCATCGGTCCCCAGCACCCAGATCCAGCTGGATATGTCCCGCCTGCTGATGGACGAGCTCAAAGCGATGGGCGCGCAGGACGTCACCCTGAGCCAGGACAGCGTCGTGCTGGCCACCATCCCCGCGACCCAAGGCGTCAGCGCCCCCGTCATGGGCTGGCTCGCCCACGTCGACACAGCACCCCAATTCAACGCATCCGGCGTCAAACCCGTGGTGCACCGCGGCTACAACGGCGGCGACATCAGCTTTGCCGACGCGCCCGGCCTGCGCCTGTCGCCCGCCGATTATCCCTTTCTGGCGCAAAAGCACGGGCAGGATATCATCACCGCCAGCGGCACCACCTTGCTGGGGGCCGATGACAAGGCAGGCGTCGCGGTGGTGATGACCGCCGCGCGGCACCTGCTGGAAAACCCCGATATCGCCCACGGCACCATCCGTCTGGCCTTTGTCCCCGACGAGGAAATCGGGCGCGGCGTCACGCCCAACCTGCCTGCGGACCTTGCCGCCGACTTTGCCTATACCTTCGACGGCTCGATGCCGGGTGACGTGGAATACGAAAGCTTTTCCGCCGATGCGGGCGTGGTCCGGATCACCGGCGTGTCGATCCACCCCGGCTGGGCCAAGGACGAACTGGTCAACGCATTGCACCTGGGCGCCAAGGTGCTGATGACGCTGCCCCACGTCACCATGACCCCCGAAACCACCCAAGGCCGCGAGGGGTTCATCCACGCGGTCTCGATGACCGGAAGTGCGGCGCAGGTCGAAATGCACTTCATCCTGCGCGACTTCGAGATGGAAGGGCTGGAAGCCAAGGGCGCGCTGCTGCGCCGTGTCTGCGAAACCGTCGCCGCCACCGAGCCGCGTGCGCAGATCACCTGCGACATCACCCACCAATACCGCAACATGCGCTACTGGCTGGAACAGGACATGACCCCCGTGGATATGGCGACCGCCGCCGTGCGCAAGGCAGGGATGGAGCCGGTATCGGGCGCAATCCGCGGCGGCACCGACGGCTCGCGGCTGACCGAATTCGGCACGCCCTGTCCCAACATCTTCTGCGGCATGCAGAACGTGCACGGCCCGCTGGAATGGGTCTCGGTGCAGGACATGGCCAAGGCCACACTGGTCGCCCTGAACCTCGCCACCGGCGTCGCCGAACTGGACGCGCCTGCCTAGGCCGTTTGGGGCGCAGGGCTGCCGCCCGAACCACCCCCTTGGAACAGATCGCCTGCGTCTCGGGTTGGGCCAGTCCCAAGCAGGAGAAGTATCCATGACCCCCGAAACGACCCCCGAAACGGGCGAAGCCAAAGTCCGCGAAAGACCCGAACTCATGATCCTGTTCGGATGGTACGCGATCCTGGGCTGCGTCATCTTCTCGGTGATGGTCATGGTCGCGGACCTGATCGTGCCCGACCATGACTGGATCGCCGACACCATCAGCGACCTTGGCGCGGGGAAATACGAATTCATCGCCGACATCGGCATCTACGCCTTCTCCGCCTCGCTCATATCCATCGCCTTGCTCGCAGCACACGTCCATCTGGGCAACTGGCGCTGGAGCTTCGGGATCGTCGGGTTCGCCGTCCTGGGACTGATCGTTTTCCTCGTGGGCGCACGGAACGAGTACGGCGACGACGACAACGAAGGCGTGGTGATCCACAGCTATCTGGTCTACGCGCTGGGCCTGCTGATGGCGGTGCTGCCGTGGTGCATGTCAGAGGGCGCGCGCCGCTGCGGTGCGATATACGGCAAGATCCTCGTGGGGCTGTCCGTGCTCTGGACGCTCTCGGCCCCGATCTTCTTCATGCTGCCCACCGGTGTAGACGGCCTTTACGAGCGCTATCTCGGCCTGATCGCGATGGCAGCGGTGATCACCCTTGCCACCTTGTTCATCAAGCGTGGACACAACATGCAGGGCGACTGGTAGCGCAAGGTGCCGGCGCTCGGGCGCGGCCCGAACCGCGCCCACGCACTCAACCCTAATCCGACTTGCGCATCGCCTTGGGCGCACCCGAGGCAACAT
>JAGXHE010000061.1 GCA_024636445.1 Sulfitobacter sp. | reverse complement strand
TTGAGGAGCATTGGTTTGGGACGGGTTATTTGATCGAGAAATAGGGGAGCGTACCTCACTCCGGCGCCATTTCGCCCCACGCTTGCATTTTGCGATCAATCGTCTTGCGCGAGACGCCCAACCGCCGTGCTGCTTCGGCTCGGTTGCCGTTGCACAGGTCCAGCATGTGCAGCATGTGGCGTTGCACCACCAGGTCCAGATCTTCGATCGCTCGTGCGCCAGCGACCGACCCCTGCCCCGAGAACGCATCGGGGAAAAGACCCAGGATCACCGAGCGTTCAATCAGGTTGCGCAGTTCGCGCACGTTGCCGGGCCAGTCGTAGCGGCGCAGTTTCAGCAGCGTGTCCGCGTCCAGCCGCAACGCAGGCATGCCCAAAGAGGTCGAAAACTGCTCCATGAACAGCGCCGCCAGCTCGACGATGTCCTCCGAGCGGTCCTTAAGCGGCGGCATCTCGATGTTGACCACGTTGATGCGGTGATAGAGGTCGGCGCGGAAACGCCCCTCGGTCACCGCCTTTTCCAGGTTGGCGTTGGTGGCGAACAAGAATCGCAGGTCCAGCGGGATTTCGCGTAGTGCGCCTTGCGGACGAATACGCTGGTCTTCCAACACACGCAGCAGCGCCGCTTGCAGCGGTTCGGGCATCTGCGCCACTTCGTCCAGAAACAACGTGCCGCCGTCCGCCAGCAGCAGCAATCCGGGTTTCAATGTCGCGTCGCCTTCGACAGAACCGAACAGTTCGGGCACGATCCGGTCAGGCGCGATCGCGGCACAGTTCACCGCGACGAACGCCTTGTCGCCGCGCGGCGACATCTGATGCAACTGGCGCGCTGCCAGCTCCTTGCCCGTGCCACTTGCCCCGGTGAACAGAACCGGTGTCGGCAACGGGGCCAGCCGTTTCAGCACATCGCGCACCGCATTCAGCGCTGGCGATTTGCCCAGCATCCGCACGGTGTTTCCGGCGTCCACCTCGCGCCGCAACAGCGTGTTGTCGCGGCGCAGGTTCTTGCGATCCAGCGTACGTGACACAGCCCCCAATATCTGATTGGTCCGAAACGGTTTGAGGATGAAATCACTGACCCCTGCCCGCAGCGCCGCAATCGCAGTTTCCAAATCGGCGTAGGCGGTGATCAGGATGGTATCGGCGTAAAACCCCTTGCGGCGCTGTTCATCGACCCATTCCAGACCTGACTTGCCAGGCATGATGTTGTCCAGTACCACAACGTCGAAATGCGCCTGATCCAGCATCTCCGTCGCCTCGGCGGGCGAGGCAGCTTGTGCCACACGTTTGACCCGCGGCTCAAGCATCTTGACCAGAAAGTTGCGCATCCCTGGTTCGTCGTCGATCACCAGAACCGACGCACCCGCAAGCGTGCCGCCGTATTCGTCATCCGCCATCGGTATACCCCGCGTCAGTCCAGCCGGACATTTTCACCGGAATAGACCTCTTGCGCGGAAAAGCCCATCTCGTGCAGGGCGAAATAGGCGACGACGCCGATCACGATGATCGCGGCAAAGCCTGCAAACATGGATTTCATGGCTTCACTCCTTGTGTCTGCGTGTCACAGGCACTCATTCGGCGGGGCTCCGGCGTTCGCTCTCTTTGATCTCTTCCAACCAGATCGAGTGGTGCTGCTCGGCCCAATTTTCATCGACTTCGCCCGTGCCCATCGCATCATATGCGCCTTCCATACCGACCGTACCGATATAGATGTGGCCAAAGATGATCGCCATCATGACAAAGCCGACGATGGCATGCCACAGCTGCGCATACTGCATTTCCTCCTGCGGCGCCAGATCGACAGGCAACATGCCAAACCCCAAGGCCTGCGGTGCGCCGGTGCCGTTCAGCAGTTCAAACGTATGGCCAAACATCGGCAGATCATAGGGAAACAGCAGCGACAGCCCAGAGGCCGACACCGAAGTCCCTAGCAAGATTACCGACCAGAAGATGATCTTCTGACCCGCGTTGAACTTTTTCGCAGGCGGGTGTTTCTTGCCGATCAGCCCGCCGCCATAGCGGAACCACGTAAGATCGGTGCGATCCGGCAGGTTGTGCCAGACCCACATCACGAACACCAGCCCCAGCGCGATCATGAAAGCCCAAGAGACGTTGTTGTGAACAAACTTCGATCCGATCAACAGTACCGAGTTGAACTCGTGACCAAAGGTCGGGATCAGAACCTTGCGCCCGAACAGCGTCAGCAATCCGGTCAGGGCCAGCAGGATGAACGACCCCGCCAGAACCCAGTGCGCAAAGCGTTCGATCGCCTTGAACCGTGTCACCGTGCGCCCGGCCTTGCCTTCTTCGATCCGCACGCGTCCGCGAAGCAAAAAGAACAGCACCAAAAGCGCCAGCGTGGTCAGCAGCAACCAGCCGCCATAGGTCGCCAGCGGCCCTTCGCGTAACGTCAGCCACCACATGCCGCCATCCTGCACCAGCACCTTGCCGCGTTGGTCCATCGTGCTCACTGTCACGTCGGCGAGATTGTAGCGCAGCGCGCGCCACTGGTCGGAATCCGACGCGCCGCCCAACGGGCCAAGCCCCGGCGCGCCACCTGCATCGCCACCGATATTGTCACGGCGGAAACTGTCGTCAATCGCGATGCCCTGCTGGCGGCGCAGCACGTCGTCCAGCGTTTGTGCTCCACCGGTTGAGCTGCGTTCGGGCACGATAACTTCGGAACTGCCGAGCGGGCGCACGTCTTGTGCGAATACGGTGCCGGGCAAAGCCAACACAGCAAGAAAGAGTAGTGCCATTAGATGGCGCAGCATGGGAAATCCCCCGTCATGAAATAGGGTAAGGGGCAGCCCACCGCGAAGGGGGGCCGCCAGTCCTCTCATTTTGGCACGCGCACATCGCCCGAGCCACTTTGGTTACTGGCTGCCCTTCATATCGTAGGCAGTGCCCCAACCCCAAGCGCCGGAACCAAAACCACGGGCCACCACACGTTCGCGGTAGATGTCCGAGACCATGTCACCGTCACCCGCAAGCAAGGCCTTGGTCGAACACATCTCGGCGCAGATCGGCAATTTGCCCTCTGCAATCCGGTTGCGCCCGTACTTCTGGAACTCGGCCTGCGAGTGGTTTTCCTCGGGACCGCCGGCGCAGAAGGTACACTTGTCCATTTTGCCGCGTGACCCGAAGTTGCCCGCCTGCGGATACTGTGGCGCGCCAAAGGGGCACGCGTAAAAGCAATAACCGCACCCGATGCACAGATCCTTGGAGTGCAGAACCACACCTTCGTCGGTCTGGTAAAAGCAATCCACAGGACAGACGGCCATACAGGGCGCGTCCGAGCAGTGCATACAGGCGACAGAAATGGAGCGTTCGCCCGGTTTGCCGTCCTCAATAGTCACCACCCGACGGCGGTTGATGCCCCAGGGCACCTCGTGCTCGTTCTTGCAGGCGGTAACGCAGGCATTGCACTCGATGCAGCGTTCGGCATCGCAGAGAAATTTTGATCTGGCCATTCTCTTGTCTCCTTACGCTGGCATGATTTTGCAGAGAGTCGCTTTGGTCTCTTGCATCTGAGTGACCGAGTCGTAGCCATAGGTCTGCACCGTATTGGTGCTTTCTCCCAGTACGATCGGATCGGCACCGTCGGGATATTTGTCCCTCAGGCTGACGCCTTCCATGTGGCCACCGAAGTGGAATGGCATGAAGGCAACGCCCTCTCCGACCCGCTCGGTGACCATGGCCTGCACCTTGATCCGCCCACCTTCCGGCCCTTCGACCCAGACATCGGTACCATCCCGCACACCAAGGTTGTTGGCGTCACGCGTGTTGATCTCAATGAACATGGTCTGTTGCAACTCGGCGAGCCACGGGTTCGACCGCGTTTCGTCCCCGCCGCCCTCGTATTCGACCAAGCGGCCGGAGGTTAGGATGATCGGGAAGTCCTTGGAAAAGTCGTTCTTCTGGATCGACGCGTATAGCGTCGGAACCCGCCAGAAAGATTTGTCCTCGTAGGTCGGATAGTCTTCAACCAGATCGCGACGGTTGGTATAGAGCGGTTCACGGTGCAGCGGCACAGGGTCAGGGAAGGTCCAGACCACGCAACGTGCCTTGGCGTTGCCGAAAGGCGCACAGCCGTGTTCGATCGCCACGCGCTGAATGCCACCTGACAAGTCGGTCTTCCAGTTCACGCCGCCGACCTTGGCGTTGTAGTCCGAAGGAATATCACCTTGTTGCGATGTCTCGCCAACCTCTTCGGTGCCTTCGTCCGAGTTTACCGGCTTTTGATAGCCCGCAACCATCTCGATGCTTGCGCGTTCTTCTGCCGTCAGATCGCCGTCCCATCCAAGGTCGACCAGCATCTGCATGGTGAATTCAGGGTATCCGTCCTGAATTTCAGAGCCTTTGGAATAAACCCCTTCGGCCAGCAGATTGTCACCGTCACGTTCCACACCGAACCGTGCGCGGAAAGTCAAACCACCTTCGGCAACCGGCATCGACATGTCATAGAGGTTCGCCGTACCGGGGTGGTTCATCTCGGGCGTGCCCCAGCAGGGCCACGGCAAGCCGTAGAAATCACCATCCGCCGGACCGCCATTGGCCCGCAACGTGGTCTTGTCGAAGGTGTGCTGGTTAGCCATGTGCATTTTCATCCGCTCCGGGCTTTGCCCAGTATAGCCGACGGTCCACATGCCGCGGTTGAATTCGCGGGTCAGATCCTCGATCAGCGGCTCTTCTCCGTTCACCTCGATGTTGCGGAACATGCGATCCGCGAAACCAAACTTGACGGCGAACTTGTGAAGGATCGTGTGATCTGGCAGCGATTCGAATAGCGGCTCGACCACCTTTTCGCGCCATTGCAGCGACCGGTTGGACGCTGTGACGGACCCAGAAGTTTCGAACTGCGTCGACGCAGGCAGCAGATAGGTGTTGTCGGTGCGATCGTGCAGAACGGCGGAAACTGTCGGATAGGGATCGACCACGACCAGCAGGTCGAGTTTCTCCATCGCGACTTTCATTTCCTTCTGACGGGTCTGCGAGTTGGGCGCATGACCCCACAGCACCATCGCCTTGGTGTTATCGGGCTGTTCAAGGTTTTCGCGCGCTTCGAGAACACCGTCGATCCAGCGCGAAACGGGAATACCAGTCACCTCCATCATCGCCTTGTCCTCGCCATCGGCGCCTTTCATCGTGTCGAAACGACCCTTGAGCCAATCCAGATCTTCCTCCCAGACACGCGCCCAGTGGGCCCATGATCCCGGCGCCAGACCGTAGTAACCCGGCAATGTATCGGCCAAAACACCCAGATCGGTGGCGCCCTGCACGTTGTCGTGGCCCCGGAAGATGTTGGTGCCACCACCGGCGCGGCCCATGTTACCCAGCGCCAACTGTAGGATGCAATAGGCGCGGGTGTTGTTGTTGCCGTTGGTGTGCTGCGTGCCACCCATGCACCAGATCACGGTGCCGGGGCGGTTGTTGGCCAGCGTCCGCGCCACACGCTTGAGCTGCTCGCCAGGAACTCCGGTCACACGTTCGACCTCGTCCGGTGTCCAGTTTGCCACTTCCTTACGGATCTCGTCCATGCCCCAGACACGGGTGCGGATGAACTCTTCATCCTCCCACTTGTTGTCGAAAATATGGTAGAGAATGCCCCAGACAAGCGCTACGTCCGATCCGGGCCGGAAACGGACGAATTCGTCGGCATGAGCCGCCGTGCGGGTAAAGCGCGGATCGCAGACGATAAGCGGCGCGTTGTTCTGCTCCTTCGCCTTCAGCAGGTGCTGAAGCGACACAGGGTGCGCCTCGGCGGGGTTGCCGCCGATAATGAAGATCGCCTTGGAGTTGTGAATGTCGTTGTAGCTGTTGGTCATGGCGCCGTAGCCCCATGTGTTCGCAACGCCCGCAACGGTGGTCGAGTGGCAGATCCGCGCCTGGTGATCTACGTTGTTGGTACCCCAATAGGCCGCGAACTTGCGGAACAGATATGCACCCTCATTCGAACTTTTGGCGGACCCCAGCCAATAGACGCTGTCAGGGCCGGATGTGTCGCGGATCGACGTCATCTGATCACCGATCTCGTCGATCGCCTGCTCCCAGCTGATGCGCTGCCATTCGCCGCCAACTTTCTTCATCGGATACTTCAGTCGGCGTTCGCCGTGGGCGTGTTCACGCACCGATGCCCCCTTGGCGCAATGCGCGCCAAGGTTGAACGGGCTGTCCCAGCCGGGCTCTTGGCCCACCCAGACGCCGCCCGAGACTTCGGCGATCACGGTACAGCCCACCGAACAGTGGGTGCAGACCGATTTTTTGAGCTCGATGGCGCCGGTCACCGCTGCCGTGGCGGCAGAGGCCTGTTTCACGGTGCCGCCTGTCGCTGCAATGGCGGCTAATCCGCCGATGGCCAGCCCCGAGCCGCGCAGAAATGCACGGCGGTCAATCTTGGACCGGGCAACGTCAGACAGGATACTTGTCCGCTGGGGGCGTCGCGCAACTCCGTTGGTCTTTTTCCTCAACATTTTTTCACTCCCTGAACGCGAGACTTGACCCGCATCTGGTGGCTAATGGATGGCAATTGGCAATCAGTCGCTTCTTGCCGGCGTTACGGGGTCCGGGATCGGACGGTGCTGGTTCGTATAACTCTGAGCCGTCAGCTTAGAACCGTGCGCTGGCGTAGTAGGCGCGGGTATGTGCGGTGTCCTGCATCTTGTCCGAAGACAGATCCGGCTCGGCGGCTGCGGCCTGCGCCTCGGTCGTGCCAGTGGCCACGGCCACGGCAGCCAGCGGTGCGGCTGTGCTAGCGAATTTCAGGAACGCGCGCCTGTCCTTGCGGACGTCCGGGGCGTTGGAGTGTTTGGTCATAGTTTACCTCCCTCAATTTAGTCTAC
>JAGXHE010000060.1 GCA_024636445.1 Sulfitobacter sp. | reverse complement strand
TGCGGGATGCTGAACACCAAGGACATCGGTGGCTATTTGCGTCCGCTGGCGGCGCATACCGCCAGCCTGACCGCCGTATCGATCCCCGGCGAGGCGAACACTTTGCCCGCCGCAACCACGGCTGAGGCTGCACAGCAGGCAGGCATGAAGGCTAGTACAGCAGACAGTGTGGCCGAGGCGTTGGATGCGATCCTGATGCAAGACCCGCAGGCGCGTGTTCTGATCTGTGGCTCGCTCTATCTGGCCGGGAACATCCTGCGCGAAAACGGCTGAAATCGCTGCTTCCTTGCCACAGGTGTGCCATATTCACATGTGGCCATATTGACGGAATCACGTGGTTAACTCTAGATGTGGTGCTCGAACGGTCGGATGGGCGCATCGCCCGAACGGACCAGATTTTGAGAGTAGCAAGATGGGCCGCCGCGTAATTCAGGCGTCCGCCACGGGTACGCAGCATGGGCTGCGCCACGATGAACGGATACCTTTCCTGACAGTTTTGGCTTTTGGTGCGGGTGCCGCTGTTACGGTGACGGCACTGGCTTTGATGTTGATGAGCCAGGGGAACGTCGATGATGCTGTCGATGTACCGCCGTTGGCAGCGTCGGGCTGGGAGCACGACGTCAGCCGCTTTGACGCGTCAACAGTCGACGTGGAACCTGTCTCTGCCGCGCAGACCCTGGCCATGATGACCGATGCCCAAGGCCGCCCGGTGGATTTGGAACGGGTCACCGAGCGGGTTTTGGGCTGGTACGGCTATACCCCACAGTCGGGCAAACCGCTGCAAACCTTGCTGCTGACCGCGCTGGCGCAGGACCAGTCTGATGTCTATATCGACACGCTTTTGAACGTGGCGGACCGGCGCGGCACGATTGAAATGTCAGCCCATTTGCGCAAGTCGAACGGGCGCGTGGACACCGAAGGGTTGTTGGCGGCGCTGGTGCGCTACGCCTCGGACTGACCCCAATCAGCGGCCATCATCTCGCGCAGGCGCGATGCGGTGCGTTCGAATTCGAACGTGCCTTCGCCCTCGACATATAGCATTTCGGGCGGGGCTGCGGCCGAGGCGATCAGCTTGACCTTGGCCTCGTAAAGCGCGTCGATCAGGGTGACGAACCGTTTGGCTTCGTTGAAGTTGCTGCGCGACAGGCGCGGGATGTTGTCGATCATCAGCACGCGCACGGTGTCGGCGATCACCAGATAATCGCCCGGTCCCAACGGCTTGCCGCACAACTCATAGAATGGCGCACGGGCGATCCCGTTGCGGTAGGCGGGCAGCTCGACATCGCGCCCCTTGATCCGCAGCACCAGAGGATCTGACGCGCCGCCTGTCAGATCGCGCCACACGGCGTCCATCGTCGCGCGGGTCTCGTCGGAAATGGGGGTGAAAAAGCGCGCCTCGCCCGCCAGCCGGTCCTGACGGTAATCGCGGGGGCTGACCATCTCATGCACCACCATCTTTTCCTGAATAAGCGCGATGAAGGGCAGGAACAGCTGCCGGTTCAGCCCGTTCTTGTACAACTCATCGGGATGGCGGTTCGATGTGGTGATGACGCAGACGCCTGCCTCGAACAGGGCGCGGAACAGCCGCCCCACGATCATCGCGTCGGTGATATCGGTGATCTGCATCTCGTCGAAGGCCAGCAGCCGCACGGTTTCGGCGACTTTGGTGGCGACGGGTGCAACCGCATCCTCGACGCCGTTCTGGTGCGCCTCGTGCAGGGCCGCGTGGATTTCCTGCATGAAGGCGTGAAAATGCACCCGCCGCGCAGGCACGTCGCCGATGTGCTGCACGAACAGGTCCATCAGCATCGACTTGCCCCGCCCGACGCCGCCCCACAGGTAGAGCCCCTCGGGCGCTTCGGGGGCCTTGCGGAACCATCCGGTCTTGACGGGCTGGGCCAGCGCCTGCTGGATGCGGTCAAACTCGCCCATCACCGCCTCCTGGGCGGGATCGGAATGCAAGGTGCCGTCGGCGGTCAACTGTGCGTAAACTGTGCTGAACTTGGTCATGCCTTGGCTTAGCCGAGCATCGGTAGGTTGAAAAGCGCAGGGAGGCATGCGGACCTATCAAATTTCGTGACGTGATGGCCGGAATTGCTGATTTGACCGCTCCCGAGAATTGCCTAAAGTTTGCGGGTCGCGTAACCGGAGCGCCCCAGTGACCACCCGCACACCCCTTTTTACGCCCGTCCTGTTGGTCGGCTGCTTTATCATCATGGTCAGTTTCGCGGTCCGCGCGTCGTTTGGGGTGTTCCAGATCCCCATCGCCGAGGAATACGGCTGGCTGAGAACCGAATTTTCGCTGGCCATCGCGATCCAGAACCTGGCATGGGGCATCGGCCAGCCGATTTTTGGAGCGATTGCCGAAAAGATAGGCGACCGCAAAGCCATCGTTATCGGAGCCTTGGTCTACGCCGTCGGGCTGGTGTTGTCGGCGGGATCAACCACGCCGATTGAGCATCAGGCCTATGCGTGGCTGGTGGGTTTCGGCATCGCGGGCACCGGTTTTGGCGTCATTCTGGCCGTGGTGGGCCGTGCGGCAAGCGATGACAACCGGTCGATGTCGCTGGCCATTGCCACCGCCGCAGGCAGCGCCGGACAGGTCTTTGGCGCGCCGGTGGCGGAGTGGCTGCTGACGATGATGAGCTGGCAAATGGTGTTCATGGTTTTTGCCGCCACCATTCTGGCGATGCTGCTGTCGTTGCCGCTGATGCGCGCGCCGGTCACCGCGTCCAAGGCCGAGCTGGAAGAGAGCATGGGCCAGATCCTGGTCAAAGCCTTTCGTGATCCGTCCTATACGCTGATCTTTCTGGGTTTTTTCAGCTGCGGCTATCAACTGGGGTTCATCACGGCGCATTTTCCAGCCTTTGTCACCGAGCTTTGCGGGCCGATCCTGCCCGGTGGTGTGCTTCACAATATCGGTATCACCAGCACCTCGGCGCTGGGGGCGGTTGCGATTTCGCTGATCGGGCTGGCCAATATTGCAGGCACGCTGACCGCTGGCTGGGCAGGCAAGCGGTACTCCAAGAAATACCTGCTTGCGGGCATCTATGTGGGCCGCACGGTGATTGCCGCGCTGTTCATCATGCTGCCGATCACGCCGCTGTCGGTGATCCTGTTTTCCGTCGGGATGGGGTCGCTGTGGCTGGCCACTGTGCCGCTGACCTCGGGGCTGGTCGCGCATATCTACGGGCTGCGGTACATGGGCACGCTCTACGGGATTGTGTTCTTCAGCCACCAGCTGGGCAGCTTTTTCGGCGTGTGGCTGGGCGGGCGGATGTACGATATCACCGGCGATTATACGATGGTCTGGTGGATTGGGGTCGGCGTCGGTGCGTTCAGCGCCATTGTGCACTTGCCGATCCGCGAGCGGCCCTTGGGCGCGGCCATGATGGCGAAACCTGTGGTCTAGATTCTGGGCGGGTTGTCGCGGATGATCTGCGCCACCTCATCTGAGTGTGTGTAGGGCAGCGCGTGGGTTGCGCCGTCGATCACCTCCTGATTTGCATGTCGGCTCCATTCGGCCAGCAGGCCAATGGAGGACAGCGGAATGACCGTATCCTCGCGGCCCCAGATCGCCAGAACGGGAATCCCCGCGCGGTGAATGATCTGGTGCTCGGCCTTTTGGGTGCGGCCCAGAACGCCGCGCAGGCTGGCTAGGACGGCGGGGACAAAACCGCGCCATTTCAGTTCGGCGCGCTGTTTGTCACCGATGTTTTCCACCTGTTTGGGGAGCGGTTCTTCGGCCTTTAGTCCTTTGCGCATTTGATAGGGCAAGGAGGCCAGCATCATCCAGTCGCCGATAATCGGCGTTTTCATCACGAACTTGCCCAATTGGGTGCGCACCTGCGTCATGCCGGCCGGGGCCAGCAGGATCAGCTGGCGGATCTGCTCTGGATGCGCTGCCGCATAGAGCGTGGCAATCGCCCCACCCATCGAATAGCCGATCAGGGTGATATCTTCGTCGATGCCTTCGTAGGCCAGCAATTCCTCGACTTCGGTCAGGTAGAACGCGTCGTCGTGCGCGCCCTTGGGCCGGTCGGAATAGCCGCGCCCGTAGTGGTCGAAGATCAGCACACGAAAGCCCATCGCGGCCAGTCCGCGCGCCAGCCCGCCCCAGACATAGGACGAGGTGGTCAGCCCGTGCACGCACACGCATACCGGACCGCGGATGGGGCCCAGCCAATCGTAATGCACTACGCCTAGGGACAGTGTGGCGAATTTTCCGGGTGCTGCACGCCTTGCCTTCGGGCCCATCTGCGGACGGGTACGCTCGATCACCACCGGAGCGGCGATCAAGGCTGCAAGGAGGATCAGCACCACGTAGATCATCGGGCCGCGTTCCAGCGATCGAGTATATAGCGGCTGGTCATCAGGTCCAGATGCGCGCCGCCGCCGTTCTTGAACAGGGTGATTTCGTCGTCGGATTTGCGCGTGACGGCGTTCATATCGTAGTAGTCGGCCAGCAGGTGGTCACGGGTGATCGCGCCGCTTTCCAGCGGAATGTTGATCTCGCCGATGTGCCCGATGGTGGTGTCGAAACTGTCGACGAAGACCCGCGATTTTTGCAGGGCCGCGTCGTCGACCTCGCGCATGTCGGGGCGGTATGCGCCGATCAGGTCGATGTGCTGTCCGGGTTGTAGCCAGTCGCCTTTGATCAGCGATTCGGTGGACATCGTGGCGCTGGTGACGATATCGGTGGCACGCACGGCGGTTTCCAGATCGTCTGCCACTTGTAGCCCGTCGATCTGCTGCGCCATCTTTTCGGCGTTGGCGCGCGTGCGGTTCCAGATGGTGAAGCGGGCGTTCGGGAAAGCTGCTGAATAGGCGGCGTGCAGGTTGTGACCCACGGTGCCCGCGCCTACGATCAGGATGTTTTCGCTGTCGGGGCGTGCCAGCCTGCGCGCGGCGGTCAGACTGTCGCCTGCGGTCTTCCACTTGGTCACCAGATGGAAATCGACGATCGCCTCAAGGGTGCCATTACTGTCGGAATAGAGTGTGACGCCGCCGTTCACCATCGGCTTGCTGTTGGCCGGATTGCCCGGAAAGATCGTGGCCGACTTTACCGCGATGCCCAGCCCGTCGATCCAAGCGGACCTGTTCAGCAGCGTGTCGGGATCGCGGTAGAGAAACGTATCGCCGATCTCGGCGCGGGGCAGGTCGTGGCCCGCTGTCAGCGCGTCGGTCAGCCCGATCCAGTCGAGCAGCGCGTCGCCTTCGGCAAAGGGGATGATGGGGATCTGGCTCATTGTGCTTCGTCCTCGGTCAGCAACCCCTCGACTACCAGCCGGTTGGCCCAGCCCTCGGGGTTTTTGAACTGATGCGTGCGCCAGCCACGCACTGCGGCAGCCGCGATGTTGTCGGCGCGGTCGTCGGTAAAGATCAACGCGTCACCCGACAGACCAGTGGCCTTTTCCAGCATCTCGAAAATCTGTGCGTCAGGTTTGATGACACCCATGTGTCCCGAGATGAAATCGCGGTCGAACGCGCGCAGGAACGGGTATCTTTCGGCCGCGATCTCGTAGGTCTGGATGCCGAAGTTGGTTAGCGAGTAGACCGGAATGCCCTTGGCCTGAAGTGCTTTCATCAGCCGCACGGAGCGGTCGATAGCTGGCGACGCCAGGTCGATCCAGCGGTCATGCCACATGCGGATTTCCATCGCCCAGTCGGGGTTGGCGTCGGCGGTGGCCATGATCACGTCGGTGAAGTTCTCGCCCATGTCGACACGGTCGTTCATGCCGTGCAGGTCCACGTTGGCGAACATTTCGTGTCGACGCTGGCCGCCGACCTCGCGGTCGAAGAAGCGCTCGGGTTGCCACTCGATCAACACGTTGCCGATGTCGAACACGACAGCTTTGATGGTCATAATTCCTGCCTTTCCCACGCCGGTATCCGCTGCGGGATAGGGGCGCCCTATGTCTTTGCCGCGGCGCGTATCGCCCGCTCCAATGCGTCCAGAAAACGTGAGCGGTCGGCCTTTGTAAAGCCTTTGCCGCTGCCGATGCGAAAGGGATCAGCGCTGCGCAGATCGGTCATCAGATCGCGGGTGGCAAGCACGTTGCCGATGTTGGCCTGCGTCAGCGGTTCGCCGTTGTGTTTGAGCACCTGCGCGCCCGCCTCGACGCATTTCGCGGCGAGCGGTATGTCACCCGTCACCACCACATCGCCGGGGCCCACGCGGTCTGCGATCCACATGTCGGCGACATCGGGGCCGTCAGGCACGATGACGGTTTCGACCAGTGGATTCTGCGAGGGGCGCAGGCCGCCGTTGGAGACCACGTACATCTTCAAACGGTGCCGCGTGGCGACACGCTCGGCTTCGGCTTTGACCGGGCAGGCGTCGGCGTCGATATATAGGCTCATTCGGTGCCCTTGCGCGGGGTCTTGTATTGCTCGGGGATCGGCATGCGGTTGAAGGCGTCGAGGCCTGCTATCTTGTAAGCCTCTGCCAAGGTTGGATAATTGAAGGTGTTCTGCACGAAGTAATCGACGGTGCCCTTCAGGTTCAGCACTGCTTGGGCGATGTGGATCAGCTCGGTCGCACCTTCGCCCACGATCTGTACGCCCAGAACACGTCGGGTTTTCAGGCTGACCAGCATTTTCAGCATCCCGTGTTCCAGCCCCATGATGTGCCCGCGCGACGTCTCGCGCATCCGCGCGATGCCGACCTCATAGGCGATGCCGCGGTCCTGCATCTCTTCTTCGGACATGCCGCAGGTGCTGATTTCGGGGACCGAATAGATGCCGTAGGGAAACCACGGGCTTTCCTCCAGCGTCGGCGTATCAAGCGCATGGCACGCCGCGACCCGCCCCTGTTGCAGCGAGGTCGAGGCCAGCGAAGGGTGCCCGATCACGTCGCCGGCTGCGTAAATATGTGGCACATTGGTCTGATAGGTCTTGCGGGTGACCGACAAACGCCCGCGGTGGTCGGTCTCGAGCCCTGCCGCCTTGGTGTTAAGCTGATCGGTGGCACCCATGCGACCGGCGGCAAAGAGCAGCATTTCGCCGCGCACGTGGCGCCCGTTGGACAGGCTGACCTCGATGTGGGTGCCTGCATCCTCAATCTTGTCAACGGCGGAGCCTAGCCGCAGATCGACGCCGTTTTCGCGGATTTCATGCATGAATTCCTGAATGGTGGCGGTGTCGATAAAGTCCAGAAAGCTCTCGCGCGGCTCGATCAGTGTCACCCGCACGTCGAGCGCTGAGAACATGGTAGCGTATTCCACCCCGATCACGCCTGCGCCGATCACGATCAGACTGCGCGGGATTTCCTTCATTTCGAGAAAATTGTCACTGTCGACCACGGTGCGCCCGTTGAACGGCACATTGTCGGGCCGGTAGGTGCGGGTTCCGGTGGCGATCAGGAATTTGTCAGAGGTGATTCTGGTCTTTTTGCCCGCGTCGGTGTCGACCTCGATGGTGTGCGGATCAAGGAACCGGGCGGCGCCGTGCAGCGTGTCGACATGGTTGCGGGCGAACTGGTGTTCCAGCACGTCCACCTCGTAGTCCAGCGTCATATCCAGCCGCGCGCGCAGGTCTTCGGCGCCGATGTCCTGCCGCGCGCGATAGGACCGCCCGTAAAAGCTGCGCTCGCGCCAGCCGCTGAGGTTCAGCACGGTTTCGCGCAGGGTTTTGGACGGGATGGTGCCGGTGTGCACCGACACACCGCCCAGACGGTCGCGCCGGTCGATGACCAGAACGCGGCGTTTCAACTTGCCCGCCTGAATGGCGGCGGACCGGCCGGCGGGGCCAGATCCGATGATGACGAGGTCGTAATGCGACATGTGTGTCCTTATTCTGCGTAAAGCGCGTCGGCGTGGAACGCGACGTGATCCTCCATGAAGGTCGAGACGAAGAAGTAGCTGTGATCATAGCCCGGTTGCAGGCGCAGGGTGGCCTGCTGGCGACGTTTGGCAACCGCCTCCGCCAATGCTTCGGGTTTGAGCAGGTCGATGAACTGGTCGTCGGTGCCGGTGTCGATCAGCATCGGCCCGTCGAAGCCGCGCTTGGACATCAGCAAGCTGGCATCGTGGCGCGACCATGTGTTTTCATCGTCGCCCAGATAGGCCTGCAACTGCTTGCGGCCCCAATCGCTGCCCGCCGGATTGCAGATCGGCGCAAAGGCCGAGACCGAGCGGTAGCGACCGGGCAGGTTCATCGCCAGCGTCAGCGCGCCGTGTCCGCCCATCGAATGGCCGGTGATCGCCTGGCGGTCCATATCCACTGCGAAATGCTCCTGGATCAGGTCGGGCAGTTCTTCGGAGATATACGACCACATATTGAAATTCGGTTTCCACGGCTCTTGCGTCGCATCGACATAGAAACCCGCCCCCTTGCCCAGATCATAGGCATCATCGTCAGCCACATCATCGCCACGCGGCGAGGTGTCGGGGAACACCAGTGCGATGCCATGTTCGGCGGCCCAGGTCTGGGCACCCGCTTTGGTCATCGCGTTTTCGTGGGTGCAGGTCAGACCGGACAGATACCACAGCACCGGAACGGGGCCGTCGCGGGCCTCGAGGGGCAGGAACAGGCCAAAGGTCATGTCGCAGGCGCAGGTGTCGGAGGGGTGGGAATAGACGCCCTGGGTGCCGCCGAAGCAGGCGTTTTCGGAAATCGTTTGCATGTGTGTGCTCCTTTGAAGGTTAGCGCATGGCTATCCGGTGACGGCGCAGGCGGCAAGGACGGGAGCCTCCGGCGGGGATATTTCAGGGCCAAAAGAAGTCTAGGCTGCAGTCAGCCAGCCGATGATGAGCGAGACGGTGACGATGCTGATGGCGGTCGAGACGAGAATCGCCGCCGAGACGCGCTGGGGTGCGACGCCGTAATGCTGGGCCAGCATGAAGATATTGCCCGCCACGGGCAATGCGGCCGCCGAGATGATGACGGTTGCCGAGAATGTGTCGACCGAGAACAGGAAGATCGCGGCGAAGGCCACGAAGAGCGGGTGCAGCACCAGTTTGCAAAAGCTGAGCCAGCCTGCGACCGACAGCCGTTCGGCGGATTTGCTGGCCAGTGACGCGCCGATGGCGAACAGCGCGCAGGGCGTGGCGGCGCCGCCCAGGATGGCGAGAAATTCATTGAGCGGTCCGGGGATCGGGATGCGCAGCGCGGACCAGATAAAGCCCAGCGTGATGGCGACGATCATCGGGTTTTTGAGCAGGCCGATGGCCACCGCCTTGAAGAGGCCAAGCCTGATTTCGCCTTCGCGCGATGCGGTGATCAGGATCACGATCAGCGAAGAGAACACGATCAGGTCGACGGCCAGCGCCAGCACGACGGGGCCAATCGCGGCCTCGCCCAGAAGCAGGGTCAGCATCGGTACGCCCAGGAAACCGGTGTTTCCGATCACGGCGCATTGCGCTTCGATGGCGGTAACCTCGGTGCTTTGTCTGCGCAGATATCCTACGATCGTGGCGATGCCGTAGACGAACAGGGTGCCCCACAGGTAGGCGGCGACGAGGCGTCCGTTCCAGACTTCGGCAAGTCCGAGGTTCGCGGAAAAGCGGAACAGCATGGCCGAGAGGGCGAAGTAGAACACGAATTTGGTGAGATAGGCCGTGGCCTCCTGACTGAAAAAGCGTGCGCGTCCGGCCCAGTAACCCAGGCCGATCAGCGCGAAAAACGGCAACGTCTTGAGGAAGATGGCCAACATTGGCGTAAGGGATAGCCTGCGGTTTGCGGACTGTCTATCCGCTGCCGATCAAAACGCCTGCTGCGAGGACCAGAGCGCCACCGAAGACCACCTGCAAGGCCGCACGGAAAAACGGTGTTTCCATGTATTTGTTCTGAATCCACGCGATGGCCCAAAGCTCGACGAAGACCACGATGATGGCGATGGTCGTCGCGGTCCAGAAGTCGGTGATCAGGTAGGGCAGCGCGTGGCCCAGCCCGCCCACCGTGGTCATGACACCCGAGGCTATGCCGCGTTTGACAGGAGAGCCGCGGCCCGACAGCGCGCCGTCGTCAGACGCGGCCTCGGTGAAGCCCATCGAGATGCCTGCGCCGATGGATGCGGCTAGACCCACCAGAAAGGTCGTCCAGGTGTCTTGGGTGGCAAAGGCTGTGGCAAAGATCGGGGCGAGGGTCGAGACCGACCCGTCCATCAGCCCCGCCAGCCCCGGTTGCACCCATGTCAGAAGGAACTGGCGACGTTCGACGTCTTCTTCGTTGTTGCGCGCACCTTCGGTCAGGTGCTTGTCGTGCAGGTTTTCAGCGGTGGTCTGGTGGCCTGCTTCGGCGGCGGCCAGATCGCCCAGCAGTTTGCGGGTGTCGGCATCTTGTGTCCGCGCGGCTGCGGCAAGGTAGAAGTGTTCGGCGTCATGCTCCATTGCGGCGGCTTCGGCGCGGATGCGGTCGAGCCCGAGGTTGCGGGTCAGCCAGACGGGGCGGCGGGCGTAGAACCCCGAGACGTGTTCGCGCCGGATCAGCGGGATGACCGCGCCGAAACGGGCGCTGTGCAGGTCGATCAGACGCTTGCGGTGGGTGTCTTCTTCGGTGGCCATACCGTCAAAGACGGCGGCGCTGGCGGGAAAATCGGTGCGCAGGCTTTCGGCATAGCCGCGATAGATCTGTGCGTCGTCCTCTTCTGACGAAATGGCCAGAGCCAGAATTTCCTGTTCATCCAGGTCACGAAACCGTTTTCGGGCAAGGTTAAAGCGCATGGGAGGGCTTTCTGCGACAATTGCAATAATTAGAATGATTCTAATATACCCGGCCTCTGGAAATTCACAAGCACAAGCGAAGTCTCTGGGGGAATGTGCTGTGCGAACTGAACCAACCGGTTTATATCGGAGTTACCCCAATGGGAGCAACGCATGAACAATCACAGCCCGTCCATTCGCAGAGGCCGCAAATTCGATCAGGTGCTGGAAGGCGCGCGGTCGGTGTTTCTGGTCGACGGGTACGAGGGCGCCAGCGTTGATCAGATCGCCAAGGCCGGAGGTGTCTCCAAGGCGACGCTGTACAGCTATTTCCCCGACAAGCGGGTGCTGTTCATGGAGGTTGCTGCCGGTGAATGCCGCCGCCAGTCGCAAGCGGCGGTGGATATGATCAACAGTTGTGGTCATCCGCGCGTGGTGCTGGAGCAGGCGGCGCAGCATCTGCTGAGCTTTCTGACATCGACCTTCGGGTTGCAGATGTTTCGCATCTGCGTGGCTGAAAGCGAACGGTTCCCCGATCTGGGTCGGCAGTTCTATGCCTCTGGCCCGATGGTGATGAAAGCCGAGCTTATCCACTATTTCGAGGGGGCACAGGCGCGCGGCGAGCTGGTGATTGATGACATGCAACTGGCCGCCGATCAGTTCGGCGAGTTGTGCAAGGCCGATCTTTGGCCGCGTCTGATCTTTGGTGTGGTGGATCGGGTATCTCAGGCCGAAATTGACCGCATCGTGCAGGGCGCGGTCGAGATGTTCATGGCGCGCTATGGTGCGAAGCTGCCCCGCCCCGATTGAAATGGGGCAAGGCACAGGGACTGCAAAGCTTAGCGTTTGTCGATGATGCGCGCGGCCTTGCCTTCGGACCGGGCCACGCCGCCCACGTCGGCCACCAACACTTTGACGGAAATACCGATGACCTGCTTGATGCGGGCAGACAGCGCCTTGGCTGCGGCATCGCGCAGGTCTCCTTGCACGGATGCGTCCGCCGCTTCGGCCAGCACGCAGAGTTGGTCCATCCGCCCCGGCTTTGTCAGTTCGATCTGGAAATGCGGGGCCAGACCGGCGGTGGCCATCAGACATTCCTCGATCTGGGTGGGGAACACGTTGACACCGCGCAGGATAATCATGTCATCGGAGCGTCCGGTGATCTTTTCCATGCGCCGCATGCTGCGCGCCGTGCCCGCCAGCAGGCGGGTCAGGTCGCGGGTGCGGTAGCGGATGATCGGAAATGCCTCTTTGGTCAGCGAGGTAAAGACCAGCTCGCCCTGTTCGCCGTCGGCTACCAGTGCGCCGGTCTCGGGGTTGATGACCTCGGGGTAAAAGTGGTCTTCCCAGATGTGCAGGCCGTCCTTTGTCTCGACGCATTCGTTGGCGACACCGGGGCCCATGATCTCGGACAGGCCGTAGATATCGACCGCGTGCATGTCGAATGCGTCCTCGATCTCGCGGCGCATGGCGTTTGTCCATGGTTCGGCACCGAATATGCCGACCTTCATCGAACAGTCGCGTGGATCAAGACCCTGGGCGTTGAATTCGTCCAGAATCGACAGCGCGTAGGACGGCGTGACGGTGATGCCGTCGGGTTTGAAATCCTCGATCAGGCGCACCTGTCGCGGGGTCATCCCGCCCGAGATCGGCACGGTGGACAGGCCAAGCGCATCCGCGCCCAGATGGATGCCGAGACCGCCGGTGAACAGCCCGTAGCCATAGGCATTGTGCAGCAGATCGCCGGGACGCAGGCCAGATGCACGCAGGCTACGGGCGACGACGCTGCCCCAGACGTCCAGATCGTTGCGCGTATAACCGACGACCGTGGGCTGGCCCGTGGTGCCCGACGATGCATGGATGCGCGAGACCTGTTCGCGGGGCACGGCAAACATGCCGAAGGGGTAGTTGTCGCGCAGGTCCTGTTTCACGGTGAAGGGAAACTTCGACAGGTCAGACAGGGTTTTCAAATCATCAGGGTGAACGCCCGCCGCATCGAAGGCGCGTTTGTAATGCGGCACGTTCGTGTAGGCGTGGTTCAAGGACCATTTCAGCCGCTCAAGCTGCAAGGCCGAGATTTCATCGCGCGAGGCTATTTCGATCGGATCAAGGCTGGCCTTGTCCGGTGTCAGGTCTTTCATGTAGTGCCCTCCTCCTCAGGGAAATCCGGCTCAGGGAATATCTGGCCTTTGATCGTGCGCGACAGGCCGCGAAACAGGGCCAGTTCGGTGCCATTGCTGGCCGTCACGCTCACGTCATAGATGCCCGACCGGCCTGTGCGGGACACTTCGACGGCAGCGGCGGTCAGCGTATCGCCAGGCTGTCCCGGCGCAAGATAGGTGATCTGGTTCTGCTGGGCCACGGTGCGCTGGTTGTAGGTGTTGCACGCAAAGGCAAAGGCGCTGTCGGCCAGCGTGAAGATATAGCCGCCGTGGCAGATGCCGTG
>JAGXHE010000007.1 GCA_024636445.1 Sulfitobacter sp. | reverse complement strand
AGGCCGGTAAAGGCAGGCACCAGGATAACCTCTTGAGATGGATCGGCATTCTCCGCCAAAGGTTGCGTCTGCGAGGCCTCGCGGATGATTTTCAGCCCGTCGCGCAGCCATTGCACCACGGCGCCGGCCACAAAGATCGACCCTTCCAGCGCATAGGTCGGCTTGCCGTCCAGCTGATAGGCAATCGTCGTCAGCAACCGGTTGTTCGACCGCACCGGCGTGTCGCCGGTGTTCAAAAGCGCAAAGCAGCCCGTGCCGTAGGTGGATTTCACCATCCCCGGCTTGAAACAGGCCTGCCCGATGGTGGCCGCGTGCTGATCGCCGGCCACGCCCATGATCGGGATCTTGCGGCCAAACAGGTCAGCGCGCGTGGTGCCGAAGTCGGCGGCGCTGTCGCGCACCTGCGGCAGCATCGACATCGGCACGCCCATCAGGTCGCACATCGTCTGGCTCCAACGGCCTTTGCGAATGTCATAGAGCATCGTGCGCGCGGCGTTGGTGGCGTCGGTGGCATGCACTTCGCCGCCTGTCAGTTTCCAGATCAGATAACAGTCCACAGTGCCGAACAGCAGATCGCCCGCCTGCGCCGCCGCGCGCGCGCCATCCACGTTATCAAGGATCCACTTCACCTTGGTCGCGGAAAAATACGGGTCCAGCAACAGGCCCGTTCGGTCGGCCACCATGTCGGAATGGCCCGCGTCACGCAGCGATTTGCAGAAATCGGCGGTGCGGCGGTCCTGCCAGACGATGGCATTGTAGACCGGCTTGCCGGTGGTCTTGTCCCAGACCAAAACGGTTTCACGCTGGTTGGTGATGCCGATGGAAATGATGTCGCGGGCGTCGATGCCTGCGCGTTCAATCACGGCGCGGCAGGTGCCTGCGGTGGTGCTCCACAGATCGGCGGGATCATGTTCGACCCAGCCGGATTTTGGAAAAATCTGGGGAAATTCCTCTTGCGACGTCGCCTTCAGGTTCAGCGTTTCGTCAAACAGGATGGCACGGCTGGAGGTGGTGCCTTGGTCGATCGACAGGATGTATTTCATTGCGGTCACATATGTCTGGATCAAAAGGGCAAAACGGGGGGCCAGATGTGGCCCCCCGCAGTCTCATGCTAACCCCGGATTATTCCCAGGATTTGATCAGCTCGTCATAAGCGACGGTCTGAGGCTCTTCGTCCTCGTTCTCCAGCTTGGGATAGGGCGCACCGGCCTGTTCGAACCAGTACTCGGCGCTTTGCTCTTCGTTCAGCTTGGGACCAAGATCGCCTTGGACACCGGCACGTTCCAGACGCTCAAGCACACGCTCCTGATCGGAACACAGTGTATCAAGCGCTTCCTGAGGAGACTTTGCACCGGACATTGCGTCGCCGATGTTCTGCCACCACAGCTGCGCCAGCTTGGGGTAATCCGGAACGTTCGTACCTGTGGGCGACCATGCCAGACGCGCGGGCGAGCGGTAGAATTCCACCAGACCACCCAGACGCGGTGCGCGCTCGGTAAAGTGCTCGGAGTCGATCGTGGACTCGCGGATAAAGGTCAGACCCACATCCGATTTCTTCAGGTCCACAGTCTTGGACACCACGAACTGAGCATAGAGCCATGCGGCCTGTGCGCGGTCCACGGGGGTCGATTGCATCAGGGTCCAGCTGCCTGCATCCTGATAGCCGATCTTCTGGCCTTCTTTCCAGTAGACACCGTGGGGCGAAGGGGCCATGCGCCACTTCGGCGTGCCGTCTTCGTTCATCACGGGCAGACCGGGCTTTACCGTGTCGGCAGTGAACGCAGTGTACCAGAACATCTGCTGTGCGACGTTGCCCTGCGCAGGAACCGGGCCCGCTTCGGAGAATGTCATACCGGCAGCAGCAGGTGGCGAATAGTTCTGAAGCCATTCGATCGCCTTGGTCACCGCGTAGACAGCTGCGGGCGAGTTGGTAGCCCCGCCGCGCGCCACGCAAGAACCGGTCGGTTGCGACTGTTCGTTCACGCGAATGCCCCATTCATCGACAGGCAGGCCGTTGGGTTCACCCACGTCGCCCATGCCGGCCATCGACATCCACGCATCGGTGTAACGCCAGCCCAGGCTGGGGTCTTTCTTGCCGTAGTCCATGTTGCCATAGACTTCGCCGGACACATCCATGTGGCTCAGATCGCGGCCGGTAAAGAATTCCGCGATGTCCTCATAGGCCGACCAGTTGACCGGAACGCCCAGATCGTAGCCAAAAGCCTCTTTGAAATCGGCCATGTTCTTTTCGTCGTTGAACCAGTCATAGCGGAACCAATACAGGTTCGCGAACTGCTGGGTCGGCAACTGGTACAGCTTGCCATCGGGTGCCGTGGTGAACGACGTGCCGATGAAGTCTTCCAGATCCAGCGTCGGCAGGGTCACGTCCGCGCCTTCGCCCGCCATCCAGTCGGTTAGGTTGCGCACTTGCTGGTAGCGCCAGTGCGTGCCGATCAGATCGCTGTCGTTGATATAGGCGTCATAGATGTTTTCGCCCGACTGCATTTGCGTTTGCAGCTTTTCGACAACGTCGCCTTCGCCGATCAGGTCATGGGTGACATTGATGCCGGTGATCGCGGTGAATGCGGGGGCCAGAACCTGGCTTTCGTATTCATGCGTCGTGATGGTTTCCGACACCACCTTGATGTCCATGCCTTGATAGGGCTGGGCTGCGTCCACGAAGAACTGCATCTCGGCCTCTTGATCGGCGCGCGACAGGGTCGACACCTCTCCGATTTCCGCATCGAGGAACGCTTTCGCGGCCTCCATGTCGGCGAACGCAGGGCTGCCAAGCAGTCCCAGCGCAACGGCCAGCGCCGTTGAGGATTTCAGTGAAATATTCATAATGTTTCCTCCCTTATGAATGTGGGTACTTTCGTGGTCGCAGCAGGCCCCACATGCCCGCGCGCCCGTCACTTACACCCAGCGGAACACCGCTGCGGCGTAGATCAGACAAACGATCAGCGCATAGGGTTGCCCCGCGCCAACCAGCCCCAGCCAGCCCAGATTGATAAAGGCGCTGCCCAGAAGCGTGATAAACAGACGATCGCCGCGCGTCGTCTCCATCCCCAGCACGCCACGGCGCGGCGTCTCGGGGAATTTGATCGCCAGCACCGTGAAGGTGATCAGCAGCGACGCGATGACCATAAAGAAGATCGCGGTCGGCCATGTCCAAGCCATCCAGTCCATGTGTTGGCCCTCCTGTTAAACCCGGCCCAGGGCAAAGCCCTTGGCGATGTAGTTGCGCACGAAATAGATGACCAATGCCCCCGGCACGATGGTCAGGATGCCTGCCGCTGCCAGCACGCCCCAGTCGATGCCGCTGGCCCCTTGGGTCCGTGTCATGATCGCGGCAATCGGTTTGGCGTCCACCGTGGTCAGCGTGCGGCTCAGCAGCAGTTCGACCCACGAAAACATAAAGCAGAAGAAGGCCGCGACGCCGATGCCACTGGCGATCAGGGGCATGAAGATCTTGATGAAAAAGCGGCCAAAGCTGTAGCCGTCGATATAGGCGGTCTCGTCGATTTCCTTGGGCACACCGCGCATGAAGCCTTCGAGAATCCACACAGCCAGCGGCACGTTGAACAGGCAATGCGCCAAAGCCACGGCAATATGCGTGTCGAACAGACCCACCGACGAATAAAGCTGAAAGAACGGCAGCGCAAAGACGGCGGGCGGTGCCATCCGGTTGGTCAGCAGCCAGAAGAACAGATGCTTGTCGCCCAGAAACGAATAGCGCGAGAACGCATAGGCCGCAGGCAGCGCCACCGCGAGGCTGATGAAGGTGTTCATCACCACATAAATCAGCGAATTGACGTAACCCATGTACCACGCAGGGTCCGTCAGGATCGTCGCATAGTTGTCAAAGGTCAGATTGCGCGGCCACAGGGTAAAGCTGTTCAGGATCTCGGTGTTGGTCTTGAGGCTCATGTTCAGCAGCCAGTAGATCGGCAGCATCAGGAACAGCAGGTAGATGGTCATGACCACGGCCGATCCCTTGATCCGCACGCGGCGCTTGGTGCCGCCCGCAGTCAGGTTTCCAGGGATTGCGTCGGGCTGGGTGGTGGCGTCAGTCATCCCTTATCCCCCCTTGTTGTCCAGCGTGGTCATCACGGTGTAAAACACCCATGAGATCAGCAGGATCACCAGAAAATACATCAACGAGAACGCAGCCGCAGGACCAAGGTCGAACTGCCCCAGCGCCATCTTGACCAGATCGATCGACAGCAAGGTTGTCGCATTGCCCGGCCCGCCGCCTGTCACCACGAACGGCTCGGTGTAGATCATGAAACTGTCCATGAACCGCAGCAGAATGGCGATCATCAGCACGCCCGCCATCTTGGGCAATTCGATAAAGCGGAATACTTTCCAGCGGCTTGCCTGATCGATCTTGGCCGCCTGATAATAGGCGTCGGGGATGGATTTCAGGCCGGCAAAAGCCAGCAGCGCCACCAGCGATGTCCAATGCCAGACATCCATCACCACCACGGTCGCCCATGCGGCAAAGATATCCTGCGTGTAGTTGTAGGATATTCCCATCTTGTCCAGCGTATAGCCCAGCAGGCCGATGTCGACGCGCCCGAAGATCTGCCAGATGGTGCCGACCACGTTCCACGGGATCAGCAGCGGCAACGACATCACAACCAGACAAAAGCTGGACCAGAAGCCCGACTTGGGCATGTTCAGCGCCACGAAGATGCCCAGCGGAATTTCGATCGCCAGAATGATCCCCGAGAACATCAACTGACGCCCCAGCGCATTCCACATCCGGTCCGAAGCCAGCATTTCCTCGAACCATTCAAGGCCCGCCCAGAAGAACTGGTTCTGCCCGAATGTGTCCTGCACCGAATAGTTGACGACGGTCATCAACGGGATGACGGCGGAAAAAGCGACCAGCAGCAGCACCGGCAGCACCAGAAACCACGCTTTTTGGTTGACTGTCTTGTTCATCAGGCGGCCTCCCCCTGTTGGCGCCAGTCGTCGAGATAGACGTTGACCTGCGCGGTATCAAAGGCAACGCGGGTCATGTCAGGCGAGATCTCGGTGCCCTCGGCGGCAACGATGTTGATCTCGTTTCCGAACAGATCGGCGCGGATGATCTTGTGACGGCCCACGTCTTCGACGCGGCGCACCTTGACGGGCAGGCCTTCGCCTTCGGTCAGGGTGACAAACTCGGGGCGCACGCCCAGCTTCACGTCGCCCGACAGCGCACCATAGTGCTGACCCAATGCGACCTCGGCCCCGTGTACCGTGGCAGAGTTGCCGCTGACCGTCGCAGGGATCAGGTTCATGCCGGGAGAGCCGATGAAATAGCCCACGAATGTATGTTCGGGCCGCTCGAACAGCTCTTGCGGCGTGCCGATCTGAACCACGCGCCCGTCGTGCATCACCACCACCTTGTCGGCAAATGTCAGCGCTTCGGTCTGGTCGTGGGTCACGTAGATCATCGTGTGCCCGAATTCGTGGTGCAGCGATTTCAACTGGGTGCGCAGCTCCCATTTCATATGCGGGTCGATCACCGTCAGCGGCTCGTCGAACAGCAGCGCGTTCACGTCCTCGCGCACCATGCCCCGCCCCAGCGAGATCTTCTGCTTGGCATCCGCCGTGAGGCCACGGGCGCGCTTGTTCAGCACGTCCTCCATGCCGATCATCTGCGCGATCTGTTGCACCCGCGCGGCCACGTAGGACGCAGGTTCGCCACGGTTGCGCAGCGGAAACGCCAGATTGTCGCGCACGGTCATCGTGTCGTAGACCACCGGAAACTGGAACACCTGCGCGATATTGCGATCCGCGGTGCTGGACTGGGTCACGTCCTTGTCGTCAAACAGGATGCGCCCCTGACTGGGATGCAGCAGCCCCGAGATGATGTTCAGCAAGGTCGACTTGCCACATCCCGACGCCCCCAGCAGCGCATAGGCTTCGCCGTCGGCCCAATCGTAATTCAACTCCTTGAGCGCGAAATCGTCCTTGGATTTCGGCTTGGCCATGTAGGAATGTGCCAGATTGTCGAGCGTGATCTTTGCCATATCTCAAGCCGCCAATGCATAGGATGCGGGCGCGACCAGATCGCCAGCTTCGGTGAAAATATAGACGTGCACCGGGTCCAGATAGACGGGCAGCGCCGTACCCGGTTTCAGATCGTGCACGCCGTGGATCAGCCCGACCCATGTGTCACCGTGGTGGTCAAGGTGCACAAAGGTTTCCGATCCGGTCAGTTCGGTCACGTTCACCTTAGCATCGAACTGCAAGGCACCGGGCTTTTGTTGTTTGATTTCCAGATGGTTGGGCCGGAAGCCCGCCAGATAGCGACCGTCGGTCAGATCGGCCAGCGGGCCGGTCGCCGATGCACTTTAGCCTGCACCGAACATCAGCGTGCCGCCGGTCTTGCTGATGGTCATGAAGTTCATCGGCGGATCGCTGAACACCCGCGCCGTCGTCGCATCGATCGGCTGGCGGTACACATGCGGCGTCGGGCCGAACTGCGTCACCCGACCCTGCCAAAGCGTCGCGCAATTGCCGCCCAGCAGCAGCGCCTCTTCGGGTTCGGTGGTGGCATAGACGAAAACCGCGCCGGATTCCTCGAAGATCTTCGGGATCTCGACGCGCAGTTCCTCGCGCAGTTTGTAATCAAGGTTGGCCAGCGGCTCGTCCAGCAACACCAATCCAGCGTTCTTGACCAAAGCGCGCGCCAGTGCACAGCGCTGTTGCTGCCCGCCCGACAATTCCAGCGGCTTGCGATTCAGGAACGGACCCAGCTGCATCAGATCAGCGGCCTGTTTCACGGCTGTGTCGATCTCGGCCTTCGATTTGCCCATCAGCCGCATCGGCGATGCGATGTTGTCATAGACCGTCATCGACGGATAATTGATGAATTGCTGGTAGACCATCGCCACCTTGCGATCCTGCACGCGCATGCCGGTCACGTCCTGACCTTCCCAGAACACGCGTCCCTTGGTCGGCACATCCAGCCCCGCCATCAGGCGCATCAGTGATGTCTTGCCCGAGGAGGTCGGCCCCAGCAGAACGTTCATCGTACCGCGCTCCAGCGTCAGGTCGGTGGGGTGAATATGCACCTCGCCGCTGACCACCTTCGAGACGTTTTTGAACTCAAGCGTCATGCCGCCCCCCTATTCCGCCGCCGCAGCATTCGACTGCTGAGCGTGGTCTTCCATCCAGTCCTGAACGCGGGCGATCTGCCCTGCATTCATCCGCAAGCCCAGCTTGCTGCGCCGCCACACGACATCCTGCGCCGTGCGCGCGTATTCTTTTTCCATCAGCCAGGTGACTTCGCGCGCCGTCAGCGACGCACCGAAATCCTCGCCCAGATCGGCAAGGCTGGTGGCACCGTCGAGCATCTGCGCGGTCTCGGTGCCATAGGCGCGCACCAGACGCAGCGCCCAGCGGTCGGTCAGAAACGGAAAATCCGCTTTCAGTCCGCGCACCAGATCATCGACCCCGTCCACCGGAAAATCGCCACCGGGCAGCGGCACACCTGCGGTCCAGATCTTGTCGATCCCGTCGAAATGGTCGCCGATCTGTTCCATCGCTGTTTCGGCCAGACGGCGATAGGTGGTGATCTTGCCGCCAAACACGCTTAGCGCGGGCGCGCCCCGGCTGGTGTCGGTCTTGATCACGTAATCGCGGGTCGCCGCACTGGCGCTGCTGGCCCCGTCATCATAAAGCGGGCGCACACCCGAATAGGTCCACATCACATCGGCATCCGAAATCGGACGCGCCAGATAGCCGTTGATGAAGTCGATCAGATAGCTTTGCTCTTCCGGCGTGATCTGCGGTTTCGCATCCGCATCCGTATGGTCCATGTCGGTCGTGCCGATCAGGGTAAAGTCGGTCTCGTAGGGGATCGCAAAGATGATTCGCCCGTCGGTGCCCTGAAAGAAATAGCATTTATCGTGCTCAAACAGACGCTTGGTCACGATGTGACTGCCGCGCACCAGACGCACGCCGCTTTGCGAATTGCTTTTGAGCGTGCCGCGCAGAACATCACCAACCCAGGGACCCGCAGCATTCACCACCATCTTGGCGGTCATCTCGCGGGTCTCGTCCGCCGCCTCGTCGTAGAGTTTTACCTGCCACAGACCGTCGATCACCTCGGCACTGGTCACCTTGGTGCGCGGCATGATCCGTGCCCCACGCGCCTCGGCGTCGCGGGCATTCAGCACCACCAGACGCGAGTCCTCGACCCAGCAGTCGGAATATTCGAACGCTTTTTCAAACCTTGGGTCCAGCGCGCGTCCTTCGGGAGCGGACCGCAGGTCCAGCTTGGTCGTGCCGGGCAGGATTTTGCGCCCGCCCAGGTTGTCATAGAGAAACAGTCCCAGCCGGATCAACCAGGCCGGCCTGCGCCCGCGCATCCACGGCATGACAACGCTGAGCAGTTTGGACGTCGGCGTGCTCATGTCGAAACGCATCGAGCGGTGATAGGGCAGCACGAACCGCATGGGCCATGCGATATGCGGCATCGCGCGCAAAAGCACCTCGCGTTCGATCAGTGCCTCGCGCACCAGCCGCAGCTCGAAATACTCCAGATAGCGCAGACCGCCATGAAACAGTTTGGTAGATGACGCAGACGTGGCTGACCCGATATCGTTCATCTCGGCGAGACACACGGACAAACCCCGGCCCGCCGCGTCGCGCGCAATGCCGCATCCATTGATGCCGCCGCCGATAATCAGCAGGTCACAGTCCGGTTTCATTATTAGCCTCCCCTGCGACGTTACCGCCGCTTGCGCTTACGCTCGCAAAATTCAGGTGCGTATGGAAGAAAAAAATGTTCGTTTTTGCGCGTTATTTGTCAAGTCGCTGAAATTGAACTGTATTTCACTCAGAAACGCGCGCCAATTTACAACCCTACCCGGAAAAACGCACAATAACGCGGGACAAGCGAAACGATTCGCGGTCAAACCGGAGACACTATGAGCCAGTCATTGCGCAAACCCGAGATCATCAAGATCGCGCGCCGCGAGGGCCGTGTGACGGTGGATGGCTTGGTCGATCACTTTGGTGTCGCACCGCAAACCATCCGTCGCGATCTGACCGAGCTTGCGGATTCAGGCAAACTCGAGCGTGTGCACGGGGGCGCCGTGCTGCCGTCCACCACCACGAACATCGGCTATAGCGAACGCCGCGCGCTCAATCAGGCGTCCAAGGTCGATATTGCGCGGATATGTGCGCGGCAAATTCCCAACGACTGCTCGGTTTTCCTGAACATCGGCACCACGACAGAAGCCGTCGCCACAGAATTGCTGCATCATCAGGGGTTGCTGGTTGTCACCAACAACATCAACATTGCCGTCATATTGTCGCAAAACCCCAGCGTCGAAGTCGTCGTGACCGGGGGCAACCTGCGCCGGTCCGATGGTGGTCTGGTCGGCGATCTCGCGACCCAGACGATCCGGCAGTTTCAGTTCGACCATGCCGTGATCAGTTGTTCAGCATTGCGCGACAATGGCGATCTGATGGACTTTGACATACAAGAGGTCGGCGTCAGCAAAACCATCATCGCCCACTCGGAAGAAGTGTTTCTGGTGGCCGACGGATCCAAGTTCGAACGCAAGGCCCCTGCCCGCATTGCATCGATGGCCGAGGTCGATATGTTCTTCACCGACCTGCCGCTGTCGCCCGCATGTGCCGCGTTCTGTGAAAGTGCCGGAACAAAAGTGCTCTACGCGTAGAACACCTCATTCCTGCCACATTTAGCACCCGTTTTGCGCGAAATCCCGCTTTTTGCACCATGAACGTTGCTGTTTCGGTCGCGTCCATCACTACTTTTCCGTGAATGGGTCTCAAATTTGCCCCGTTTCCCTGTCCAAATAATAACAACTTAGAGCAGATCCTTTTCTGCCCGGAGTTGAAACGATTATGGGGACCGAAACCAATGATGCACATTCTTGCAGTAGATGATGACCCGGTTATTCTGGACCTGTTAAAAGGCAGTCTGACCGAAACCAAGAACTACAAACTGACCTGCGCGGCATCTGCCGAAGAGGCATTGGACATCGTGCGCGCGTCGCCGCGCCTGTTCGATTGTTTCCTTGTGGACATCATGTTGCCAGGTGTCGACGGCATCGAAATGTGCCAGATGATCCGCGCCTGCGCCGCTTATCGCAGCACGCCCATCCTGATGATGACCGCCAGCCGCGAGGCCGGTCTGATGCAGCGTGCGTTCTTCGCCGGTGCGACCGACTATATCTCGAAACCGCTCGAAGGTGTCGAGCTGGGCGCGCGGATCAATTCCGCCGGCCTGCTGAACGCCAGCCTTTTGCGCGAACGCGAGGCACAGCATACGCTGGGCGAGCTTACCGCGCTGGTCAAAGTGCGTTTCGAAGAGCCCTTCAAGCTGGACACACCCGGCATGTCGAACCTGTTGCAGATGGAAAACCATCTGCTGCGCCTGCAAACCGGATGCTACGCGATGAACCTGTTCAGCATCGAAGCACAGGGCATGAAGGCCGCACACGGCTCCGTATCCGCGCCTGCATTCCGCAACGCGATCGAACAGCTGGCCGAGATCACGCTGGATTCGCTGAACGGCTTTGCCGCCCACATCGCTTATGTGGGGTCGGGCCGCTTTCTGGGCCTGACAATCGGACGCCGCCGTCTGGATCTGAACAAGCTGCGCCGCAGCATGACCGAAGATCTGGCGCGCAACTGGGACGAAGAGACCAGCCAGATCAAGACGCCGCCCAAGGTGCGCGTGGCGTCTGTCGGCAACCAACGATACTGGTCGGGCATGTCCGCCAGTGAAAAGCTGCGCGAAACCAGTATCAAATCCGAGCCGTTCAAGGAAAGCGTGGAAGAGGAAGAAATCAACCTTTTCGCGAAATTTGAAAACTACGTGGACGCCCGCGACTGATCCCCTCATCCCCAAGGGAATCGCTCCGAATTCGGCAGGTGGTGGTCGCGGTACGCTTGTTCGCGGCCACCACTTTTCCTTGTTGTATCAATAATTTTACAGTCGAAGCTGGCATTAAACCGTTACAGGCAGACAGTTTTTGGATAAGAATTCAATTGTTTCGAGTTTCGCCTAATTGATGCCATCTTTCAGCGTAAAGTTGTTTTAAGCCTTCGGCACATCCGGTGACCATGTGGAAAAACTAAGAACGGAGAATCACAGTGCGTATTCTGGCTGTAGATGACGACCCTATCATTCTGGAACTGCTGACACAGTTTGTAGCCGCAATCGGCGAGCACGATCTGAAAACAGCCGAATCCGGCGCAGAGGCGT
>JAGXHE010000059.1 GCA_024636445.1 Sulfitobacter sp. | reverse complement strand
TTTGAGGGTGTCCGACAGGGCGCGGGCGCGTTTGACCAGCAGGTTGAGGTCGTCGTTGCCCTCCATCGCGATGCAGGCGTCGATAATGTCGTGGCGGATGCCTTGGTCGCGGAGGTAGACTTTGAGGCGGTCGTGGATGAAAGGCAAAATGTCAATAGTAGCCCGGTTCAACGAACCTGTGACCATCGAGGCCTGTTTACCAAGAACGTATTTAGCCGCTCCATCAAGCTCTTCTTTTCGAGTTAGTTTTTCAGATCTCTTTTCATTCCATTGTGACGCAAACTCGATAAATGCCTTAGCAAATATGGTTGGTCGTTTCTCATCATTTGCTCTGAGCTTGAGAACCTCGTCAAGACGATCAGATTCAGAAACCATAGTCTGCAATTCTTGTTCAAGTTCAACTTTCATCTTCTGAAGGTTACGAACCGCACGAATAGAATTGGCCTCATAGATCATGTTATCAACGGAGCAGGATATGGAGTTCTCAACCAAAATCCGAATAACCCCCAACGCAGCACGCCGCAAAGCAAAGGGGTCCTTGCTCCCCGTCGGCTTCTCGTCAATCGCCCAGAACCCTGTCAGCTTATCGATCTTCTCGGCCAGCGCCACGGCCACTGACACAGGCGCGGTCGGCACAGCGTCCGACGGCCCCAGCGGCGCATAGTGGTCTTGGGCGGCGGCGGCGATGGCTTTGTCCTCGCCCATTGCTTCGATGTAATAGCGGCCCATAAGCCCTTGAAGTTCGGGGAACTCATAGACCATTTCCGACGCCAAATCGGCCTTGGCCAGACGGGCGGCGCGTTCGGCCTGGTCGGGGTCGGCGCCCACGGCGGGGGCGATTTCGCGGGCCAGTGTCGCCATGCGGTCGACCAGATCGGCCTGTGTGCCCAGTTTGTTGTGGAAGGTCACGTTTTTCAGCGCGTCCAGCCATGCGGTCATGCCCGCATGCGCGGTGCGCAGGTCGTTTTCCCAAAAGAATTTCGCATCGGCCAGACGGGCAGACAGCACCTTTTGGTTGCCCGCAAGGATGGTGGCACCGTGGTCGGCGGTTTCGCGGTTGGCGACGGTGATGAACCGCTCGATCCGGCCCGACTTGGGGTTGCGCACCGAAAAGAACTTTTGATGCTCTTTCATCGAGGTTTGCAGCACCTCGGGCGGCAGGCCCAGAAAGTCTTCATCGATGCGGCCCATCAGAACCACGGGCCATTCGACCAGACCTGCGACCTCGGCCAGCAGGCCCGCATCCTCGACCACCTCAAGCCCTTGGGCAAAGGCCTGATTGGTGGCGTCGTGCCAGATCGTCTCGGCGCGGGTGGTTGCGTCCAGCACCACATGGGCGCGCTGCAACTGCGTGGTGTAGTCGTCGAAACTGCGCACGGTCAGCGTGCCCGGCGACATGAAGCGGTGGCCTTGGGTGGTGTTGCCTGCCGTGATCCCGTCGATGTCCATAGGCACCACTTCGGCGCCCTCTTCGGTGACCAGAATGCACAGGATCGAATGCAGCGGGCGCACCCATTTCAGCGTCCCGTTGCCCCAGCGCATCGATTTGGGCCACGGAAAATTGCGGATCGTCTGTTCCAGCACTTCGGCCACGATCTCGGCGGCGGGGCGGCCCGGTTTGGTGATCCTGGCGAACAGGATCTTGCCCTTGGGCGTGTCACGCTCTTCCAGATCGTCGCGGGTCAGGCCCGCACCGCGCAGGAAGCCTTCGATGGCTTTCTCGGGCGCGTCGGCCTTGGGGCCCTTGCGTTCCTCGGTGGTGGTGGGCGATGCGGCCAGCGCGCCTTCGACGGTGAGCGTCAGGCGGCGCGGCGTCGAAAAGGCGGCGGCAGAGGCATAGGTCAAACCGGCCTCGACCAGCCCGTCGGTCACCAGCTTTTTCAGGTCATCCGCAGCACGGGTTTGCATCCGTGCAGGAATTTCTTCGGAAAACAGTTCGATCAGCAGGTCGGGCACGGGCATTTCCCCATCAGATTGCGCTGCGGGGTGGATAGCGCCCCTCGGGCCAAGGGTCCAGAGGGGCAAATGCAACAATCGTCATGGGCCGCGCAGCAGAAGCGTCAGCAATGCTGCGCGGCCTGCATAGGTTAGAGCACCACGATCAAATCGGAGGCGCTAGATCGCGTCGGCCAGCGTGCCCGTGTCAGGGTCGGAGAAATAGGGGATCACCCGATAGCACGCTTCGACAAAGTTGTAGACCGCAAAGCCGATCAGACCCAGGCCTGCACCGGCCAGCAACCAACGCCCCCACGCCAGACTGCGCAACGTTTCCAGCGCCTGGCCCAGCCCCCCGGCGTCCGATGGGTCGCTGTTCAGCGCGGCAAAGCCCAGCGATACCCCACATCACGCCATGCACCACAAGGCCAAAGGTCAGCACAGGCTGTATCTTGCGGGTAAAGGCCGCATTCGACAGATGCTCGCGGTATTTGCCGGTCAGCCCCTTGTAGGCATAATAGCCGCCCGCACCGATCACCACGGCGGCGGCGATGGCGACCAGCGTTGGCCCCATCGGCATCTGCATCAGCTTGGCAGTCCAGTCTTGCGCACCGCTGTCGCCACCACTGCCGCCGCCCATCGCCAGCCCTGCGACCGACACGCCGATGCCACCGTGGATCACGCCGGTGCTCGCGATGGCAAGGCGCGCAAAGATGCCCTTGGCATCGGTGCCGTGATCCTCAAGATCCATCGCAGCGTCGACCAGCCGCCAGATCATATAGGCGCCAAGCCCAACCGCGATTGCCCAAAGTGCTGTCTGCCCCATGGGCTCGTTCTGCAAGGTGGCCAGCGCGCCCTGGGTGCCTTCGGCGTTGCCGCCGCGCAGCGCTGCAAACAGCGCCAGCCCGCCAATCAGCACGTATATCACGCCGCGCGCGCCATAGCCTGCGCGCATGATCCATTTCAGACCCTCATGTGCATTATCGTCGTTTCCATGTGAGTCGTGTGCATGTTCAGCCATTTTGCCATCCCTCATATCATTTGAGGGACAACTCACGCGGGCGTGATTTGGTTCAATATCCGGTTCAATACCCGTTTTAATCCTGGGCAGGGCGCTCCGGGCATTCCTCGCCCACGACGGTGCCGTCATAGGCCTTTTCGCCGCAATCGTTCAGTTCGTGCCAGACGTAGCCGTGCCCGTCTTGGGTGATCGCCACGATGCGGTCGACGCCGTATTGTACGTTCTTTTCCGACAGAAATGGCAGCGCCGTTCCGGCCTCAAGCTGGTCACCGATCGCTTGGGCGTCAAAGCAGTCGAACCAGCCCGGCGCATTGCGCGGCTCTGCCGTGTCCAGAAGCACATAGGTTTCCGTCAGCATCGCCAGCGACATCTCGGTCTGAAAGCACGCACGGTAGCGGATCGGCGAGCTGTCGGCGTCAATCGCCTGAAACTCCGAAAACAGGATGGGTTCAGGCTGTTCCGACGACAACGAGACCAGGTTGACCTCTTCGACAGTCACCTCGTCGTAGAAGGCATAGACCTGCAGGTAATACATGCCTGCGCCTGCGATGAGTGCTGTTATCACGATGATTACAATCAGTATCTTTCCGGTCATGCTGCTGCACCCGGTGTCCAGCCCCCTGCCCGTGTCTGCACGAATGCATCGGCACAGGCCTTGGTCAATGCGCGCACGCGCCCGATGTATGCCTGCCGCTCGGTCACCGAGATCACGCCGCGCGCATCCAGCAGGTTGAAGATGTGGCTGGCCTTGATCGCCTGATCATAGGCCGGGTGCGCCATCACGATGCGCTTGCCGGTCTTGGGGTCGTCATAGGGCTGGTCGAGGATCACCTTGCACTCGGCCTCGGCCTCCTCAAAGTGGCGCAGCAGCACGTCGGTGTTGGCCACGTCGAAATTCCAGCGCGCGTATTCTTCTTCGGTCTGCTTGAACACATCGCCATAGCTCAGCGGGATCGGTGATGCTGGATCGTTGAACGGCATGTCCATCACGTGATCCACCGCCAGCACATACATCGCCAGCCGTTCCAGACCATAGGTCAGCTCGCCCGAGACGGGGCTGCAATCATGGCCGCCGACCTGTTGGAAATAGGTGAACTGCGACACTTCCATACCGTCGCACCACACTTCCCAGCCCAGACCCCAGGCGCCCAGCGTCGGGCTTTCCCAGTCGTCCTCGACAAAGCGGATGTCATGCAGGCCCGCGTCGATGCCGATGGCCTCGAGGCTGCCCAGATAGAGCGCCTGCAGATCGGGCGGGCTGGGTTTGATCAGCACCTGATACTGGTAATAGTGCTGCAAACGGTTGGGGTTCTCGCCATACCGCCCGTCGGTGGGGCGGCGCGAGGGCTGCACATAGGCCGCAGCCCATGGCTGTGCGCCCAGCGACCGCAGCGTGGTGGCGGGGTGAAAGGTGCCTGCGCCCACTTCCATGTCATAGGGTTGCAGGATGGCGCAGCCCTTGGAGGCCCAATAGGTCTGGAGCCGCAGGATGATTTCCTGAAACGAACGGGGGGCTGTGGACATATCCGACATGGGGCAAGGCTTTCCAGTTTCGTGCGCGCTTTACCTACGCAGCCCCCAGACAATGGTCAATCGCCGCTTTGTCGCGGTGCTTGGGCAACATAAGGCGCAAAAGCGCGATGTAAGAGGCGCGTGGCGATGAATTCCGCGTGTGCACATATGGTCAATGCAGCGTTTTCCTGATTATCTGACTCAAATAATTTCCGAGCAGGAGTTCAGGTTAAGATGATGCGCAGAATGGTAGTTGCGGCGATGCTGGCAACAGGGTTGTCAGGACTGACGACAGGGGTCGCAGTGACGCCAGCAGCGGCGCAGTCCGCACAACAGGTCGTGTGGGTGCAGATCGAGGCGCATCCCAGCCTTGCCACCGCCACATCGCGTGCCCGCGACTATGCCGGTTCGATCGAGGATGTGAACGGCTTTGCTCTGGGCAGCGGATGGTACGGCATCGCACTGGGACCCTATGTCCGCGAGGACGCCGAGCAGGTGTTGCGCGTCTACCGCGCAGACGGGCTGATCCCGCGCGACGCTTATATCGCTGAATCCTCGGACTACCGCCAGCAGTTCTGGCCGGTGGGCGCGAACGTTCTGAACCTGGGTGCCGGATCAGCGCCCGATGCGCTGACGGCAAACACCGAAACGGCGACCGAAACCGCCGAGCCTGCAGCCGAGCCCGAAGCGCAGGCCGCCACCGAAACGGCCCCCTTGCCCACGCCCGAACCTGCCGATGAAACCCCCGCCGAAGCCCGCCGTGGCGAGCAGTTGCTGACCAGCACCGAGCGTCAAGAATTGCAGGTGATGCTGAAATGGGCCGGCTTTTACGAAGCCGCCATTGACGGCGCCTTTGGCCGTGGCACGCGCAATTCGATGGCCGCATGGCAAGAGGCGAACACCTTCGACGTCACCGGCATTCTGACGACGCAGCAACGCGCCGAACTGAAAAAGCAGTACAATGCCGTGCTGGAAGGTCTGGGCCTGAAGCGTGTGGTGGATTCAGGTGCGGGCATCGAAATGATGCTGCCGACCGACATCGTGGCCTTCGACCGCTACGAGCCTCCCTTTGCCCATTACGAGGCCACCGGCGATATTCCGGCCAAGGTGCTGCTGATCAGCCAGCGCGGCGATCAGGACACGCTTTATGGTCTTTACGACATCATGCAGACGCTGGAGATTGTCCCGCTGTCAGGCCCGCGCGAGCGTAGCAACAACGACTTTGTGCTGATCGGCGAAAACGGCCAGATGGTCTCGGAGACCCGCGCCACGCTGCAAGACGGCAAGATCAAGGGCTTTACGCTGATCTGGCCTGCAGGCGACGAAGAGCGCCGCCGCCGTCTGATCGGCGAAATGGAGAGCAGCTTTGTGCGCCTCGAAGCGGCCCTCGATCCGGCTGCGGGCGATACGGGCACGCAGGCGATTGATCTGGTGTCGGGTCTGGATGTACGCAAACCACGCATCGCGCGTTCGGGGTTCTATGTGGACGACGCCGGTCTGGTGATGACCACATCCGAGGCCGTGCAGTCTTGTACCCGCCTGACCATCGACGATGAATACGACGCCGAAGTCGTGGCCGACGATGCAGCCACCGGCATTGCCGTGCTGCGCCCCACACAGACGCTGGCCCCGCTGTCCGTGGCCCGTTTCAGCGCAGGCGCACCGCGTTTGCAGACGGAAGTGGCCGTTGCAGGCTATAGCTACGACGGCGTGCTGAACGCGCCCAGCATGACCTTTGGCACGCTGGCCGACGTGCGCGGATTGCAGGGTGAAACCGGGCTTTACCGTCTGGCGATGACCACCCTGCCCGGTGACGCAGGCGGTCCGGTGTTCGACGCGATGGGGTCGGTCATGGGCATGTTGCTGCCCAAGCCCGATGGCACACGCGCCCTGCCCGATGAGGTCGTGTTTGCCGCCGATGTGGGTGTGATCCGCACCGTTCTGGCGGGCGCCGGTGTCAGCATCCAGGCCGCTGCCGAAACCAGCATATCCGAGCCTAGGGACCTTACCGATCTGGCCGTCGGCATGACCGTTCTGGTCAGCTGCTGGGAGTAATCCAACCGCCCTTGAATCAAATGCGCGGCACCTAAGGGTGCCGCGTTAGGCCCGTATTAAGGGCAATCCATCATTTTGACGATCAAGCGTGGGGGCACGTTGAATCGATCAAAATGGAGTGGACCATGATTTCCAAATTTCTCGGCATTATCACTTTTGTCGCAACTTTGATGGCGGCCTCGCAATCCGCTGCAAGCGTTGCTGCGCCACCAATGGACCATCAGGGCCAGTGGTGGACCAACCCGCTGGGCTGCGAATATTCGCGTGCCGGACGGCCCGGCGAAACCATGTGGTTTTTGATCATCAACACCGCCAAACCAGGCTGTGCGACCTATATCACCGGCACCACGTGGGGCGGCATTTACCGCGCGCATGGCAAGATCCTGAAACGCTGAAACAAGTGCGGCGCCCAGTCGCACGGGTGCCGCAAGCCTGTCACAGCGTAACGAGGAGTAGACAGTAACGTGACCGTGACAGGCAAGCAGGCGAGGCCCGACGGGCGCCGCCTGCTTTTGTCTATGCGTTGCCGATCCTGCCGTCGCTTTTTCGAAACCCGAGAGACGGATTTAACGTCTAGTCGGTGATCTCGGGGGTCAGGTAGATCAGCGTCGGACCGTCCGCCTTGAACGCAGCTGTCACCGCATCTTGCATCTGCTGGATGGTTTTCGGCGCAGCCGCATGCGCGCCAAAGGCTTCTGCCAGCTTGCAAAAATCGGGGTTGCGCGCGATCACCGCATTGGGGGCAATCTGGGCGCGGGTCATGCTGTCTTCGATTTCCTTGAGCTTGCCATTGTCCCACAGGATAATCGGCAGCGGCAGGCCCAGTTCCACCGCAACGCCAAGCTCCTGCATGGTATAGTGAAAACCATAATCGCCGATGATCGCTAGCGTCGGTTTGCCCGGACGCGCAATCGCGCCGCCAATGGCTGCAGGCGTCGCATACCCCAGCGTGCCAAAGCCAAACGGGTGGTGCCAGTGACCGGGTTTCGTCATCGGCCACACGTCCTTGGCCACATAGGCGAACTGGGTCATGTCGGAGTAAATCATCGTGTCCTCGGGCACTACGGCGCGCAAAGCATCGCACAAGGGCGCAATACCGGGGCGCGCAGCGTCGCTGTCGGCCCGCCATGCCCTGCGGGATTTGGCAACCTCGTCCTCGGTCCAGCCCGACGCGGGTTTGTCCATCGCTTCGGCCCGCTTCAGCAGGGCGCGCATCAACAGCGGCCCGTCGCACAGGATGTTCAGCACACCAGCGTCGGTATTGGTAAACTCGGACGGGTCGATATCGACCCGCACCAGCAGGCTTTGGTGACCCAGATGCGACCGCCACAGATCAACTTCGGCCAGTTCGGACCCGACAACCACTACCACATCCGCAGAGCCGATCACATCGGCGCTGGACGGTTGCGACAGTCCCGCGCCAAAGTGCAGCGGGTCATCGGTGCCGACGATGCCGCGCCCGGCGTAGGTGGTGAACGACGCAGCACCCAGCGTCTTCAACGCCTTGCGCGTGGTCTCGAACCCCACCTTTGCGCCGCCGCCAAAGACGAACAGCAGCCGGTCGGCTGACAGGATACTGTCCAGCGCATCGCCCATCTGCGGCAGGCTGGGCGCGGTATAGGGGCGCGGCGCGGGGGCAGGATCGGCGGGCGCCTGAAGGGCTGCAATCGGCACCTGAATGTGTTTTGAACGGGGGCGCTGCGCTGTCATTTCGGTCAGCGCGCGGTCGATCAGCGTATAGGCAGCCTGCGGCGTGCGCGCCTCGGCGGACCAGTCGCAGACGGTGGCAGCAGCGGCGCGCTGGTCTTTCATCTGGTGCAACTGGCCCTTGATGCCTTCGACCTCGTCCAGACAGGACGACACCACCAGCACCGGCACGGAATCAGAGTACGCCTGCCCCATCGGCGTCATGATATTGCACAGCCCCGGCCCGGTGATCACATAGGCAACCCCCGGTTTGCCGGACGCACGCGCATAGCCGTCGGCCATGAAACCGGCCCCCTGTTCATGGCGCGCCAGAACATGGGTGATCCCCGCCTCTTCGATGCCACGGTACATTTCCTGATTGTGGACCCCCGGAATACCAAAGATCGTATCGACCCCGCGTGCCTTCAGCATGTGGGAAATTTGGGCTCCAAGGGGGCGTTTCATCAGGCTCTCCAGAATTGTACGGTCAGGATGGCGTAGACCACCATCAGCTCCAGCCGACCTACCAGCATTCCACCGGCAAGCAACCACTTGGCGGTGTCATTGAGCGAGGCAAAGTTGCCTGCGGGGCCGATCGTGTCGCCCAGACCGGGGCCGATATTGGCCAGCGCCGTGGCTGCCCCCGACAGCGAGGTCACAAAATCCAGTCCGGTCATGCCCAGTGCCACGGCCAACAGCCCCATCGACACCACGAAAAACACGAAAAACGTCATGATCGACCCCAGCACATCGGCGTCCACCACGCGTCCGTCGTATTTGGGCATGAAAATTCCATGCGGGCTGCGGGTCTTGCGCAATTGCGCGCGGATCGAGGAAAACAGGATCTGATAGCGAAAGATCTTGATCGAACAGCTGGTCGATCCAGCACACCCACCGATCAGCCCGACGAAGAAAAAGATCGAAATCAGGAACGGCCCCCACGCCATGTAATCGACACTGGAGTAGCCGGTGCCCGACATGATCGAAACCACGTTGAACAGCGCCTCGCGTATCGCCTGTTCGACGTCGTGGGGAAAAATATAGGTCAGGGTAAATGCGCAGACGCCGACAACCACGGCGATGGTGCCCAGAAACGCATGCACCTGCGTGTCGCGCCAGATCGCTGTGGTGTTGCCATTGATCATCTGGACATAGCGCACAAAGGGCAAAGCCGCGAGGATCATGAAGAACGACGCGGCATATTCCTTGCCGCCGACAAAGGCGCCGAAAGAGGCGTCATAGTTCGCAAATCCGCCGGTTGAAACCGTTGTCAGCGCATGCACCGTGGCATCGAACACATTCATCCCCAAGATCAGGTAGACCAGCGCGCAAAGCATGGTGATCGCGACATAGATACCCGAAATCTGACTGGCGATCTGGGTGGCACGGGGCAGAATCTTGCCCATGGTCTCAAAGGCTTCCGAGCGGAAAATCTGCATGCCCCCCACCCGCAGTTCGGGCAGGAACACCATCGCGACCACGATGATACCGATGCCGCCCAGCCATTGCAGGATACCGCGCCACAGCAGCAGCCCCTTGGGCAGGTTGTCCAGCCCGACGAACACGGTAGACCCGGTGGTCGTCATCCCCGACATCGCCTCGAAAAACGCATCGACATAGCGTGCTTCGGTGGCTCCAAAGACAAAGGGCAACGCGCCGAAAACCGGCAGCACCACCCAGACACCTGTGGTCAGTAGAAATGTTTGCTGGATCGTCAGACCTTCGCGGACACCGTTGGCACAGCTCAGCGCCAGAACGCCGCCCGCCAATATGGTGATCAGTCCGGATTCGACGAAAACCGGCCAATGTTCCTTGCCCTCGGCAAGATCCACCAACATCGGAAAAATCATGGTCAGCCCGAGAACTGTAACCAAAAGTCCGATGACATATCCAACGGGGCGCATGTCTAACATCGCGCCAGCGTTGGCGCGGGCTGCGCCGACTGTCAAGACAGTCTCAGGCGCAGCCCAGCGTCAAATCACGATCAGACGTAGTAGAGATCGCGAAACACGTACGCGGGGATGTTTTCGCGTTCGATTTTCAGTTCGGCCAGCTGCGCATCGGACATTGCGTTCAGGCGATCGATCAAGTGCATACGCGCTTGCATGCCGCGCGATTTCTGACCGGCTTCGATCAATTTGACAAAGCCGCGCGACAGCGCTGCGCCGACCCCGGCAAAGAAATGTGCGACGGGTGAAGTGGAGATGTGAGTGGCGGATTGAGTAGCCATGGTAATGTGCCTCTTTGGTTTGGAGTGTGAAGAACGCTCCTCCTGTGACACATCATATAGGTACGCGCGGCTGACCTACCACCGACGATAACGCATAGCTGCATTGCAGCAATTCGAATATGGTTTCGCACATATATTCAGCAAGTATGTACATATCCCCCTGCTGCACCGCAGCGAAACATGGGGAATACGTGTTTCAACCGACGTGGAAAAGGCTCTGGAACAGGCGCGGATCAATGCTGTCCGATGCAAAGGTATCGCCTTCGGTCAGCACCGAGACGGCATCATGGCTGTGCAGGCTTTCCTGGTGGCTCGCGACCACACGAAAGTCTCCGACGCGGTGATCGGCCAGCAGTTGCTCGCAAAACAGACGCGCCGCATCTTCGACAAAGATCGGGTTGGCAGCGTTCAGTTCAGCAAAGGCCTGTTCGTCTTCGCGTTTGACCATCACCTGGGTCTCGGTCGGCACCGCACGGCGGCAGGCATCGATCAGATCCTCGAACCACGGCGGGCCCGCATTGCAATCCAGCTCGACCGAGATGCGCGCGACCGAGCGTTGCGAGTGCGGTGTGGCCAGCTGCCCACGGGTGGCACGGGCGTGCTCGCTCAGTTCCAGCGAACAGGGGCAGGTCGAGGAATAGACATAATCGAGGTGAACGATCTTTTTGCGCACCCCGTTCTGCTCGACCAGTTCGAGTGCGATGTCGTAATACTGATAACCGGACAGGCCCGAGCGCAGGCTTTGCACCTTCATCGGGAACGAAAACCGCATCTGAATACGGGCGTCAAAGCTCTCCAGATCGGTCTTGTAATCGTCCAGCGCTGCCTCGATCACCTGAAAACTGAAGGTTTCCTCGGCATGGGCATAGAAAGAGCGCATGATGCGGCTCATGTTGATGCCCTTCTTGTCGGCCTCCAGGCTGACGGTGCCGGTCACGGATGTTTCCAGCAGCAGCGGAGTCTTGGTGTCGCGGCTCAGATACCGGATCGGCAGGCGAAAGTTCGAAATGCCCACGTGCTGGATATGCTGTCGTGCGCCCCGGATCAGGCTTGAGGGGCCGTTTTGCAGGTCGGGCAGCGTGGCCTTATAGGTAGCATCAACCGCAAAGCCTTCGGGATATTCACGTGAAAACGCAGGGTAATGCGCACCGGAATCGCCTGGCAGCAGACGCGCCACAGAAGCGTCCAGTTCCAGAATTTCAGTCGGGGTCGCGGAGCTTGCCCAGAGGCGCAGCGTGTTCAGCGCCGCCTCAGCGTCGCCGCGTTCGGGTATTTTTTGGATATCGGGCGTATGAATGTTCATGCAGTGGCCCCCCTTTTTTATCGATCCACACCCAACATAGGGATGCGACCGACGTTTGCCAATGTCCGTGAAGGGTACGCGGCGATGCGCCTATCAGATCAAAAGTCAGGAAATAAATCCTGCCAGTCGCAGAGTTTTTCCAGAACACAGGCAACGCAGCAGCGCCCGAAACCGCAATTTCGGGCGCTGTTAGCATTGCACTCAAGCCTGATCGAGCGCTTGCAGCATGTCCGCGATCAGATCCTCGGGGTCTTCCAGCCCGACCGAAACGCGCACCAGACCGGGCGTGATGCCCAACAGGTCTTTTTGCTCTTGCGGCAAACGCTGGTGGGTGGTGGTCGCCGGATGCGTCAGGATCGACTTGGCATCGCCCAGATTGTTCGAGATGATCGCGATTTGCAGCGCATTGAGGAACCGAAATGCCGCCTCCTGCCCGCCTGCAAGGTCGATGGCCAGCAATGTGCCGCCCTTGCCCATCTGACGCACACACAAGGCGTGCTGCGCGTGCGAGGCATGGCCGGGATAGATGGCGCGCGCCAGTTTGGGGTGACCGGTCAACGCATCGGCCAGCGCCTCGGCAGTGGCGGTTTGCGCGCGCACGCGCAGATCGATGGTTTCCAGACCCTTGAGCATGATCCACGCGCTGAAAGGTGACAGCGCCGGACCGGTGTGTTTCAGGTAAGGCTCGACCGTCTTGCGAATATACTCCTCCGACCCCAGGATCACGCCCCCCATCGCGCGCCCCTGCCCGTCGATGTGCTTGGTGGCGGAATAAATCACCACATCGGCACCCTGCTCGAACGCACGGCTGTAGACCGGCGAGGCAAAGACGTTGTCGATCACGACCTTGGCGTTCTGTGCATGGGCCAGTTTCACCACCGCTTCGATGTCGATCACTTCCAGCGTCGGGTTCGACACGCTTTCAAAGAACACCACGTCGGTCTCGGGTGTGATCGCGCGCTCCCACGCGTCCAGATCGGTACCATCAACCAGCACGATCTCGACGCCGTAGCGGGCAAGGATGTTCTCAAGCACGTAAAGACAGGACCCAAACAGCGCACGCGCCGACACCACGCGGTCGCCCGCCTTCAGCATCGACATCAGCGCCCCGCTGACCGCCGCCATCCCCGATGCCGTGGCAAAGGCCGCCTCGGCCCCTTCCAGCGCGGCGATGCGGTCCTCGAACATCGCAACGGTCGGGTTGCCGTAGCGGGCATAGATGAACTCGTCCTCGCCCGCCGCCTCGAACCGCTGCGCGGCAGCTTCGGCGCTGTCGTAGACAAACCCCTGCGTGAGAAAGATCGCTTCGCTGACCTCACCGTATTGGCTGCGGCGTGTGCCTGCGTGAACAGCGCGGGTGCGTGGTTTCCATTCGGTCATATCAGTCATCCTTACGGGCCAAGACAGGGCTGGCCACAAAAAAGCCCCCGAAACGCGGTCAAGCGAAGGGAGGCTTCATCCTGACCTTTTAGCGGGAATATTTAACGTGGCCCGCAATCCGGTAACAAATCGCCACGACCGCACCGATAGGCTCTTGCACAGCCGGCGTCAACACCGCGCAAAACAGCCCTGGTTTCTTTTGGCCTTAAATATCCCCGCCGGAGGCATAAAGTTCTTTGCGCACCAACAGGGCTTACCCTGACGTATCATCGCCCTTCGCGTCCTCGATCCCATGGGCCTGAAACAACTTCCCCTGGCTCAGGAAAAACCCGAAGACCGCGATCGAAAGACCGAATGTCTTGAAATACACCCAGATTTCCGTGGTCTGCGTGCGCCAGATCACCTCGTTCAGAAGTGCCAGCCCGAAAAAGAACAGCATCAGCCGGCGCGTCAGGATCATCCAGCCTTCGTCTTTCAGGGGCATCATCCCCTCCATCACGTATTTCAGGTATGACGACCCCCGCAGCAGGCCAAAACCCAAAAGCGCGCCGAACAGCAGATAGATCATCGTCGGCTTCATCTTGAAAAACCGGTCGTCATTCAGCCAGACCGACAATCCGCCAAAGACGATCACCAGCACCAGCGTCGCCACCTGCATCCGGCTCAGCTCACCCGTCAGATACCAAAGCGCCCCGGTCGAGGCAATCAGCAGCGGGATAAAGGCCGCCGTGACGATGATGAACCCGTCATAATCGGTGCCGCCAATGTTAAAGACACGGTCCTTGAGCAGCAGATAGGCGATGAAAAAGACGATCACCGGGCCGAAATCCAGCGCCGACTTCAAAAACGGATTGATCTCGCGTCCGCCGGTTTCGGGGTTTTCTGTCACAGGGTTTTGTTTGGTCATCCGCCCATCTCTACAATCACGGCGCCCACAGCAATCAGCGCCATCAGCGCGATCCGGCGGGGGCCTACGGTTTCTTTCAGCACCAGCCAGCCGATAAAGGCCGCGAACACTGTCGAGGTTTCACGCAACACGGCGGCTTCGCCTACCTTGTCCAGCCGCGTCGCCATCATGATAGAGCCAAAACTGAGGAACGCCACCAGTCCGCCCAATACACCGCGTCGCATCAGCGGCGCAATCTCTGGCCGGTCCGGCATCGCCCGCCAGCGAAAATATGCAATCGGCGGCATCACCAGCCCGTCGATCAGGAAAAACCACGCCAGAAACGTGAACGGGTTCTCGGTCGCACGGATGCCATACGCGTCATAGGTGGTGTAAAGCGCCACGAACAGCCCGGTCAGCACCGCCAGCCCCAGCGCCATGTTCAGCGTCTCGCGTGCGGCCGTCAGATAGCGCAGATTATAGACCGCCAGCCCGAATATCCCGGACAGCAGCACGCCCACGCCCAACCACTGCACCCAGGTAAAGACCTCGTTGAAGATCACATAGGCTCCGATCACCGCAAACAGCGGCCCGGTGCCGCGAACAACCGGGTAGACCACCGTGTAGGCGCCCTTGGTATAGGCCCAGGCCTGCAACAGCTTGTAGACCGTGTGGATCGCCCAGGCGCCAAAGAAAATCAGCCACATATGCGGTTCGGGCCAGGGCACGACGAACAGCGCGAAGGGTGCTGCCATCACGCCGTAGCTGGCGTCGATCGCACCGCGCATGACCCACGGATCATACCGGCCCTTTTGCATCGCGCCAAAGACCGCATGCAAAAATGCCGCCGACAGCGCCAGTACCAGCGCCATCTGGTGCCCGGTTTGCGTGCCTTCGATCGAGATCAGCCAGTCGGTCACGGACAGCATCCGCCCCGCATGGCGACAGCGCGCAGTTCCAGACGACAGGTGTGAGAGATGACTTCGATCATGAAAACATGCTTTGACGGGGAACGCGCAAGGCCGCAAGGCGTTTCGACACCACGACAGGCAAGCGAAAGAGACCGTGAATGCAGGACATCATCCGGGAAGAATTGAACGGCAGTTTTACCCAAGTGCTGCCCACCATCACTACCATCCGGCTGACGGCGTCCCTGATCTTGTGCGGCCCTGTGCGGCATCGTCGGGTTTGAACGCGAGGTCCGCAAAAAGCCCGCAGGGCTGCGCACGCACATGCTGGTCTCGATGGCCGCGTGCCTTTTCATCATCGTCAGTCAGCAACTCAGCAGCATGTCGTTCGGCACCCAAAGCGAATTGCAGGTCGACCCGCTGCGCCTGATCGAGGCGGTCACCTCCGGTGTCGCCTTTCTGGCGGCGGGGATCATCTTTACCTCGGACGGAGAGGTCAAGACGACCACCACCGGTGCGTCCATGTGGCTGGCAGGCGCTATCGGGCTGGCCTGCGGGTCGGGGCAGATGCCTCTGGCCGCGATCGCGACGGTTCTGGTTGTCATCGTGATGGTGCTGTTGCGCGTGGTCGAGCGTTGGATGGGAACCCACTAGCGCAGGATCAGGCGTCGGCGCCGGTCAACGCCCGCGCAAAGTCTTCGGGATCGAAAGCGTCCAGATCGTCGATTTGTTCACCCACACCAATTGCATGGATCGGCAGGCCGAATTTATCGGCCAGTGCCACCAGAACACCACCCTTGGCGGTGCCATCAAGCTTGGTCATCACCAGACCGGAAACATCCGCGACCTCTTGGAAAATCTTGACCTGGTTCAATGCGTTCTGGCCTGTCGTTGCATCCAGGACCAACAAAGTGTTGTGCGGTGCGCTGGGGTCTTTCTTGCGAATGACGCGAACGATCTTGGCCAGTTCCTCCATCGGATCGGCGCGGTTTTGCAGCCGTCCGGCGGTGTCGATCATCAACAGATCAGCGCCCTCTTCCTGCGCGCGTGTCATCGCATCAAAGGCAAGGCTTGCCGGATCGGACCCTTCGGGCGCCGTCATTACCGGCACGCCCGCGCGGTCGCCCCAGACCTGCAATTGTTCAACCGCAGCCGCGCGAAACGTATCGCCTGCGGCAATCACTACCTTCTTGCCCGCCCCGCGAAACTGGCTGGCGAGTTTGCCGATGGTCGTCGTCTTGCCCGAACCATTGACCCCCACCACCAGAACCACCTGCGGCGTCTTGGGATAGATCGGCAAAGGCCGCGCCACGGGTTCCATGATGCGCGCGATCTCCGTGGCCATCAGGCTTTTGATCTCGCCGACCGAGAGTTTGCGCCCCATCCGGCCCTCGGCCATGTTCGCCGTGACGCGCAGCGCGGTATCGACGCCCATATCGGTCGAAATCAGCAACTCTTCGAGCTGCTCGAGCATTTCGTCGTCCAGCACGCGGCGCACGACCGGTTGGGCCGCCGGGGGTTGGTTTGT
>JAGXHE010000058.1 GCA_024636445.1 Sulfitobacter sp. | reverse complement strand
TGATATAATTGAATTTTGTGTCTGGGTGACAGCATTGGCTGAGGACCCCTCAGAGTTCATGCAGGTACATTTATCAAGCCTTCCATCGAAGATTCCGCGCTAAATTTGAAACGTTTATGTTCTTTGTTGCGATGCCTTCAGGCTAACTAATATTTTACTCTGACCCACTGGCAAACCAAACTTGCCTTTTCGAACTTCTCGTACTTGAAAGTAGGTTTGGCTGTCACTGGTAATGCTTAAACCCGCGATACGCCTGGGAGCCGATCCGGAAAGGCCGAGCGGAAGACCTCGGAATCAGCCCGGCCCGATGCGCTTGATGTATCGGCCCTGGCTGCACAGACTGATTACGTGCGGACCTTGGCAACCGCAATCGCGCACCCCGCTGCGCGAGATGAAAGCTCGGCGCGTCAGGCGATTGCTCAAACAGAACGAAAGCGGCTCGACAGTCTCTTCACCGCGCTGAAAAACGCCGTCGTCAGGCTAAAAAAGAACAGCTTCGCGGCTTCATCCGCCCAACTTCCGCAGCTTTAGCGACCATAGGCACCACTTGGAGCGAAAAAACCTGCTCTGCTCAGTGGACAGAGTCACGCAACATTACCGTTAAACCGCAGACGACTTTGTGAATGTCGGCTGCTTTCAGGAAGTTTCACGTCGTCCGCGCGATCGAAAGGCGAGAAAGGTATTTCAGCGAGGATTAACCTGTTCCGAAGTCATCAGTCACGAGGTCCGCACCGACGGCTTGCTCATGTCCATCGACAGACCCTCGGTGATCTCCAGTTCCAGCTGACCACGCTCGATGCCGGTCTCCTCCATGGTGCAGTCGAGATTGACGATGAACTCGTCGCTATCGACCTTCGCGGGTGAGACGTTGACTGCCATCTTTACGTCCAGCCCATCGGCGCGCCAGCGGACCTGCTGGCGACATGGCTCGCGCAGTACCCAGGCGTCGAGAGGGCGAATGACCCCTGTCATCTCGGCAATGGATATGAATTCGCCCGGACCGTTCAAGCCCCCCCCCCGCCACGGGCAGGGGTGGTAGCGCGCGGTAACCCATTATCTCTTCCGTTATCAGTAAAATCTACCGAAGAGGCGGCTCGCTGCCCCCCCCCCAGAGTTCTGGGTAGAAAATCTTCGGGCGGAGATCAGTAGCAGCGAGGGCGCACCACTGCTCTCCTGATTGGGAGTAAAATAAATCTACCCATGGACCTAAGAGGCTCCAGGCGATGTCGAAGAGTCGAAGTTTATAGAGGTTTCACCCACTCACTCACTCACCGGGTAGAAAAAAAGGTTAAATAAGCCCCCGGCGCTGCACAAATCCGTGCGCGGGTCCGACCCCGACGCCGCGCTCTACTGGTTTGCGCGGATGCTGGAGGGCGGCGAAGACCCGCGTTATCTGGCGCGTCGGATTACCCGCATGGCGGTCGAGGACATCGGCCTTGCCGATCCCAACGCGCAGGCGGTCTGCCTGCAAAGCTGGGAGACGTACGAGCGCCTTGGTAGCCCCGAAGGTGAATTGGCACTGGCACAGGCGTTGACCTATCTCGCACTCGCGCCCAAATCCAACGCCGCCTACGTCGCCTACAAGGCGGCGCGGCAGGCGGCGAAAAAGACCGGCTCGATGATGCCGCCCAAACACATCCTGAACGCGCCCACCGGCATGATGAAAGATCAGGGCTACGGGGCGGGCTATGCCTATGACCACGACGCCGAAGACGGGTTTTCGGGGCAGAACTATTTTCCCGAAGGCATGAAGCGGCCTGTGCTCTACAATCCGGTCGAACGCGGGTTCGAGCGTGATCTGAAAAAGCGGCTGGATTACTTCGTAAAGCTGCGGTCGAAGCGCGAGACCTGAGGAAAACTTGACTCTTCCGCGTGGTCGAGCGATGGACGCGCCATGATCTCGACCCTGACCCTCGTTGCCCTCGGCGGTGCCATTGGTTCCAGCCTGCGCTATTTGTTTGGCGTGGCCGTATTGCGCGTGGCCGGAGTAACCCCGTTTCCGATCGCGATCCTTGGGGTAAACGTCCTCGGATCGTTTCTGATGGGGCTGTTCGTGGTGGCTGCGGCACATCGGGGGCTGACACATTTGTCTCCCTTGGTGATGACGGGGCTGCTGGGCGGGTTCACCACTTTTTCCGCCTTTTCGCTGGAAACCGTCGGCCTGATCGAGCGGGGCCAGTTCGGCCTTGCCGCGGCCTATGTCACCCTGTCCGTGGGGTGTTCGGTGCTGGGCCTGATGCTGGGCATGATACTTGCCCGAGGAGCTTTTGTATGAGCCGTGTTCAAACCGTCACCGTAGGCAGCGACGAGGGCGATCAGCGCCTTGACCGCTGGATGAAGCGCCGCTTTCCGCAGGTGAGCCAAGGCATGATCGAGAAATTTTGCCGCAAGGGCGAAATTCGCGTCGATGGCGGGCGGGTTAAATCCGCCACTCGTCTGGAAGAGGGACAGCAGGTGCGTATTCCGCCGCTGCCCGAGGGCGAGGCCCCGCCGCCGCCAAGCCGCACCCGGATCACCGATGCCGATGCCAAGATGATCCGCAATTGCGTGATCTACCGCGACGATCACGTGATCGCGCTGAACAAACCGCCCGGTCTGGCGGTGCAGGGCGGCTCCGGCCAGTCTGACCGGCATGTCGATGCGCTGTCCGAGGCGCTGATCTTCGACGCGGAGGAAAAGCCGCGCCTGGTGCACCGGTTGGACCGTGACACATCGGGCGTGTTGCTGATGGCGCGCACACGGCTGGCGGCCAAGGCGCTGACCGCGTCGATGCGGCACCGCGAAACGCGCAAGATCTACTGGGCCATCGTGGCCGGCGTGCCGACGCCCTACCTGGGCGAGGTCCGCTATGGATTGGTCAAGGCCGGTGGTCACGGCAAGGGCGGAGAGGGCGAAAAGATGATCGCCGTGCACCCCCGCGAGGTCGACAGCACTCCGGGCGCGAAACGTGCCCATTCGCTTTATGCCACGCTGTTCCGCGTCGGGTCGCGCGCGTCATGGGTGGCATTAGAGCCAGTGACTGGCCGCACCCATCAGTTGCGCGCGCACATGGCCGAAGTGGGCCACCCGATTGTCGGTGACGGCAAATACGGTGGCTCGGGTCAGGAAAATATGGGCGACGGCTGGGGCGCGCAACTGGGCGGGATCATCTCGAAGAAGCTGCACCTGCACGCGCGGATGATGCGGTTTGAACATCCCCACACCCGCAAGGTGATTACTGTGACGGCAGAGCTGCCCGAGCATATGGCGCACAGCTGGGACACCTTCGGCTGGACCGAAGACCTTGCGGCAGAAGACCCGTTCGAGTCGCTGCAATGACAGCTCCGCTGCGGTTGGTGATCTTTGACGTCGACGGCACGCTGGTCGACAGCCAGGGGCATATCGTGGCCTCGATGACCCTGGCGTTCGAAGGGGTGGGAGCCATCGTGCCCTCGCGCGCCGATATTCTGGGTATTGTGGGGCTTTCGCTGGATGTGGCGATGCCGCGTCTGGCGCCGACACTCTCGGGGGATCAGCACGGCGCTTTGGTGCAGGGCTACAAGGACAGCTATATGGACCTGCGGCTGTCGCACGGTGCGGCTGCGGCCTCTCCGCTGTACCCCGGCGCGTTGGAACTGCTGCAAAAACTGGCGGCTCGCGATGATGTGCTGTTGGGCATGGCCACCGGAAAATCCAAACGCGGCCTTGACGCGCTGATCGAGGCGCACGCGCTGGAAGGGATGTTTGTCACACGTCAGGTGGCCGATTTCCATCCGTCCAAGCCGCATCCGTCGATGATCCACACTGCACTGGCCGAGGCAGGCGTCGATGCCGCCGATGCGGTCATGGTGGGCGACACCACCTATGATATGGACATGGCGCAGGCTGCGGGTGTGACCGGCATTGGCGTGAGCTGGGGCTATCACGCCCCAGCCGCGCTGACGGCAGCGACCCATATCGTGCAGGATTTCGATGCTTTGCACAGCACTATCAACACCCATTGGAGCATGCACGGATGAGCGAGTGGAAGCAAAAGAGGTTCTGGACCAACTCTGACGTGACCGAGGCCGAGGGCGGCTTTGGCATCGCACTTGACGGACGGTCGGTCAAAACACCGGCGAAGGCGCCGCTGGTGGTGCCATCACGCACCATGGCACAGGCGATTGCTGACGAGTGGGCCGCGCAAGAGGGCGCCGTCGACCCGATGACCATGCCGTTTACGCGCAGTGCCAATGCCGCCATCGACAAGGTGCGCATCCAGCACCGTGAAGTGGCCGATCTGGTCGCGGCCTACGGCGACGCCGATCTGCTATGTTATCGGGCAGCCAGTCCCGAAGAACTGGTGGCGCGACAGGCCGAGCGCTGGGACCCGCTGTTGGACTGGGCGCAAGTGGCATTGAGTGTACGTCTGGCGACGCTTCAGGGGGTCATGCATGTGCCGCAAGATCCGTCAGCGCTAAAGACGCTGGCGCGGCGTACTCACGCGCTGGATGCCTATGAATTAACCGCTTTTCACGATCTTGTCAGTCTTTCCGGGTCTTTGGTGATCGGTTTCGCCGCGTTGACCGACGCAAGGGAAGTGACTGAATTATGGCATTTGTCGCGTCTGGACGAGGAGTGGCAGGCCGAGCTTTGGGGGGTGGACGACGAAGCCGAAGCGCACGCAACCATCAAGAAGGCCTCGTTTTTACACGCAAAATCCTTTGTGGATGCCCACCGATCTGGATAAATTTGACGCGCGTAAAGAAAGTTGGTCATTTGCGCGGTTTGATCCATCGTTTTCCGTGATCATACCCTTGACGTATGGCGATGAATCTTAGCACAGTGTCCAGCATCAGCAGGGGTTCTATCCTTGTTTGTATCGCCTCCGGCTGCAAAAGCCGGTCGAAGCGCCCGAACGTGGCGCGAAATCAGGAAGAGGTAAAAATGAAAAAATCAGTTATTTTTGGCGCGTTGACGGTTGCAGGCCTAACGGCCGGTGCAGCAGCAGCTGCCACTTTGGACGACGTCAAGGCACGCGGCACGCTGAACTGCGGCGTAACAACCGGTTTGGTGGGCTTTGCGGCTCCCGACGCGGACGGCAGATGGGAAGGCTTTGACGTTGCAGTATGCCGCGCAGTCGCCGCAGCCGTTCTGGGCGACGGCGATGCCGTTGAATTTGTTCCGACAACAGGCAAGACACGCTTCACCGCGTTGGCCTCGGGCGAAGTCGACATGCTGGCCCGTAACACCACATGGACCTTCTCGCGCGATGTCGACCTGAAGTTCACCTTCATCGGCGTCAACTACTACGACGGCCAAGGCTTCATGGTTCCCAAAGCACTGGGCGTCTCCTCGGCCAAGGATCTGGACGGCGCGACCGTCTGCATCCAGACCGGCACAACAACCGAGCTGAACCTGGCGGATTTCTTCCGCACCAACAACATCAGCTACGAGCCCGTGCCCGTTGAAACCAACGCAGAAGGCCAACAGCAGTATCTGGCCGGTGCATGTGACACTTACACCACCGACGCATCGGGTCTGGCCGCAACACGCGCCACATTCGAAGCCCCCGGTGACCACATCCTGCTGCCCGAAATCATTTCGAAAGAGCCGCTGGGCCCGCTGGTCCGTCACGGCGATGACGAATGGGGCGACGTGGTCCGTTGGACTTTGAACGCTCTGATCGCAGCCGAAGAGCTGGGTGTCACATCGGCAAACGTCGCTGAAATCGGCGCATCCAGCACCAACCCCGAAGTCAAGCGTCTGCTCGGCACCGAGGGTACCTTGGGCGAAATGATGGGTCTTGACGCGGATTGGGCTGCAAATGCCATCGCAGTCAACGGCAACTACGGTGAAATCTTTGCCGATACCATCGGCGAAGAAACACCCATCGGTCTGGCCCGTGGCCTGAACGCACAGTGGACGAACGGCGGCCTGCTCTACGCACCACCGTTCCGTTAATCCAATAGGCCAAAGGGCGCGGGCAACCCCCGCGCCCTTTGTGCAACCGGCACATATGCGGTGCCAAAGTAAAAATGAACCGGCCGATATAAGCATCAACAAGATGCACCACCAAAGGCACGGGACACAGGGAACAGTTTCATGACAACACTCACCGACCCCGCAAAGGGTGCGTTCCGGCCTTCTATGCTGTTGTACGATACACGCTATCGCTCGCTGACATTGCAGGCGATTGCGGCGATCGTTCTGGCGCTGTGCCTTATGTATCTCTATTCGAACCTCGCCGACAACTTGCGCGCTGCCGGCCTGAACATCTCTTTCGGTTTCCTGGCGGATACCGCTGGATACGACATCAACCAGACGCTGATCGAATATGACAGTCAGTCCAGCAACCTGCGGGCTGCCATGGTTGGTATCATCAATACGCTTCTGGTGGCATTTCTGGCCTGTATCACGGCGACGATCTTCGGTGTACTGGCGGGTGTGCTGCGCCTGTCACCGAACTGGCTGGTGCGCAAGCTGATGGCGTTTTATGTCGAGATTTTCCGCAATATTCCGGTGCTGATCTGGATCATCATCATCTTCACCATCATGACGGCGGTGCTGCCTGCACCCAGTGCATTCCGCGGCGATGAGCCCACCAGTTCCATGCTGTTCGACCTTGCGGCCTTTACCAACCGAGGCATCTACATTCCCGGCCCATACTTCACCCGTGGCTTTGGTGTCGAAGGCGACGGCGGGCTGAACTGGCTGCTGGTGATCGCGGTGCTGATCGGATCGTTGATCGCAACCCGCGCCGTGACCGCCTCGGCCAATGCCAAGCAAGAAGAGACCGGCGTGCGGCCCAAGACGCTATGGATCAATCTGGCGATCTGGTTCGTGCCGATCATCGTGGTTCTGTTCGCCTTGGGTCTGCAATGGGATATACCCGCGCTCCGCGGCTTTAACTTTGGCGGTGGCATCCAAATTGGTGGTCCGCTGATTGCGTTGTGGTTCGCTCTGTCGATCTACACCGGTGCCTTTATTGCGGAAAACGTACGCGCGGGTATTCTGGCTGTGTCCAGTGGCCAGACCGAGGCCGCCGCCGCTCTGGGCCTGCGCCCGCGTCGCGTCATGAGCCTGGTCGTGCTGCCCCAGGCACTGCGGGTGATCGTACCGCCGCTGATTTCACAGTACCTGAACATCACCAAGAACTCGTCGCTGGCGATTGCCGTGGGCTATGCTGACATCACCGCGACGCTGGGCGGGATCACCCTGAACCAGACCGGTCGCGCGATTGAATGCGTACTGCTGTTGATGCTGTTCTACCTCATCATCTCGTTGCTGATCTCGGCGTTCATGAACGTCTACAACAACACGATGAAACTGAAGGAGCGCTGAGCAATGTCCGATACACATGCAGAATCCATCCCCTTCGTACGTGAAACCACCATTCCGCAGGCGGCACCGCCAGCAGCCGAACGCGGCGTATATAAGTGGGGCCGCGAAAACCTGTTCGCCACACCCGGCAACGCGCTGCTGACCTTGCTCGCGATCTACGTGATCTATCTGGTGCTCTCGGCGACCTTGCCGTGGCTTCTCAACGGGGTTTGGAACGCGGGCAGCCTGTCCGAGTGCCGCGAAATTCTGGCGGGCACCAGAGGCGGTTGTTTTGCCGTTCTGGTCGACCGTTGGGAGCAGCTGTTTTTTGGTTTCAAATATCCGTCGGACCAGCTGTGGCGCCCAACGCTGACCCTCGTTCTTTTCTTTGTCGCAGTGGCCCCCGTGCTGTTCTTTGACCTGCCGCGCAAATTGCTGGCATTTACGGCTGTGTTTCCGTTCCTGGCCTACTGGCTGATCTGGGGTGGGCCGATCCTCGTGCCGGTCATGGCTCTGATCGGGGTGGCCGTCGGCTATGTCGTCTATTCGCGTCTGGTCACCAAAAGCTTTGCAGGCGGTTTCTTCGGCGGCATCGCCGCGGCGGTGGTCGTCTGGTTTCTAGGCGGCTATGTGATCGACGCGACAACTGGGCCCTCGGCAATGCTGCGATCGGTGCCAAGCCGTGATCTGGGCGGCTACATGCTGAACTTTATGCTTGGTGTGACCTGCGTGTCGCTGTCGGTGCCCATCGGCATCGCACTGGCCCTCGGGCGGCAATCGTCGATGCCGCTGATCAAATGGCTCAGCGTCATCTTCATCGAGTTCATTCGCGGCGTGCCGCTGATCACCCTGCTGTTCGTGGCAAGCGTGATGCTGGCATACTTCTTCCCGCCCAACTCGACAGTCGATCTGTTCCTGCGTGTGGTCATCATGATCACCATGTTCTCGTCGGCCTATATCGCCGAGGTGATCCGTGGTGGTCTGGCAGCATTGCCCAAGGGGCAGTACGAGGCGGCGGACAGTCTGGGGCTGGATTATGCGCAGGCCATGCGCCTGATCATCCTGCCGCAGGCGCTGAAGATCTCGATCCCTGGCATCGTGAACATCGCAGTTGGCCTGTTCAAAGACACCACGCTTGTTTCGGTGATCTCGATGTTCGATCTGGTCGGCATGATCCGTGGCCCGATCCTGGCCTCGACCGATTGGAACGGCGTCTACTGGGAACTGCTGGGCTTTGCCGCATTGCTGTTCTTTGTCGTCTGCTACGGCATTTCGCAATATTCGCAGTGGCTGGAACGCCGTCTTGCGACAGACCATCGTTAAGAGAAAGGTTCAGATATGACTGAAGCCGTAAAGACCCCCGCCCAACTGGCTATCTCTGACGAGGTGGCGATTTCGATCCGCAACATGAACAAGTGGTTTGGATCGTTCCACGTGTTGCGCGACATCGACCTCACCGTCAATCGTGGCGAACGCATCGTGATCTGCGGCCCTTCGGGGTCGGGTAAATCGACACTGATCCGCTGTATCAACGCGCTGGAAGAGCACCAGAAGGGCTCGATCGAGGTCGACGGCACGCTGTTGTCGTCCGACCTCAAGAACATCGACAAGATCCGGTCCGAGGTCGGCATGTGCTTTCAGCACTTCAACCTGTTTCCGCATCTGACCATTTTGGAAAACTGTACGCTGGCCCCGATCTGGGTGCGCAAGACGCCCAAGAAGGAAGCCGAGGAAACGGCGATGCATTTTCTGGAAAAGGTGAAGATCCCCGATCAGGCCGGCAAGTATCCCGGCCAGTTGTCGGGCGGTCAGCAACAACGTGTGGCCATCGCGCGTAGCCTGTGCATGCGTCCGCGCATCATGCTGTTCGATGAACCCACATCGGCGCTGGACCCCGAGATGATCAAAGAGGTTCTCGACACCATGATCGAGCTTGCCGAAGAAGGCATGACCATGCTGTGCGTCACCCACGAGATGGGCTTTGCCCGTCAGGTGGCGAACCGCGTGATCTTCATGGACCAAGGCCAGATCGTTGAGCAGAACGAACCCGAAGAGTTCTTTAACAATCCACAGTCGCCCCGGACTCAGCTGTTCCTAAGCCAGATCCTCGGACACTGATCGACGATGGCTGTGCCCACAGGCGCGGCCTAAAGTATATCGCTCGGAATGGCGAAATCCATCGGCTGGCCTGTGTGCCAGCCGATGTCGTTCCAGCCCTGCGCACCGAAACTGACCACGAGGGTGGCGCAGGTCGGATAGTCGGCAAAGCGTGAATGCGCGGGCCGTGTTGCGCACAGTCGCCAGGCCATTTCGCCGATGCCGGGATTGTGGCCCACCATCAGCATCACCGGCGCGGTTGCCTTGCGCAGAATGCGGAACATTGCATCGCTGTTTTTCAGATAGAGTTCGCTGGTGTTCTGCACGGGCACGTCAAAACCCAGCCGCTGGAACGTCTCGGTTGTGCGTGCAGCGGATGACACCAGCGCCGCCTCCGGCACATGCCCCTGCGCGCGCAGCCAGTGCCCCATTGCGGCAGCCCCATCGCGCCCGCGCGGGTTCAGAGGGCGGGAATGGTCGCTCAGGTCTTCAAGGTTCCAGTCGGACTTCGCGTGGCGTATCAGGATAAGGGTGCAGGTCATGTCGGATGAAAGGCCTTCATGTGGAAATGGGATTGGCTGTCGGGGCGGTTGAACTGTTGGCTGACGGGGCAGGCACGGCGCACTTTGCAGCCTCTGGTCATACAGTCAGCTCCTGCGTCGGTGTCCAGAAACCCCTTGCAGGCCGGGACGTCATAGGGCGGCTCGGCGGACAGGGCCCCGACCGGACAGGCGGCGACGCAGGGCTTGTCCGCGCAACTGTCGCAGGGACTGGTCGCTGCCGTTGGAAAGTCCGGGATCGTCGTGTCAAAGATCAAAGCCCCCCGGATCGAAATCATCAGTCCCGCAACATCGTGCACCATCATGCCCACAGGACTTTGAAAAAATCGACCCGTCTCCATCGCCCAAGCAATAAACGGCGCATAGGGCGGCCCGTCCGACGGGAACGCAGTGGTCGCCCCAAAGTGGCCCGCGATACCGCCGATAATCCGCTTTGACCAGCGGTCCAGTGGATGCGGCGCGCCGTCGCTGTATTCTGGACTGGTCTGGAATACCTCCCAAAAGCCTACATCACAGCCCACCAACACGCGCCCTCCGCTGCCGCCCATCACCATCAGCCCGTGCGGCGCACAGGCATCACAGATCGCGTCCGGGGTCACTTGCGGGCGAATGGCAGGGCCAGCGACCAGCCAAACCGGGCAGGGCGTTCGTCCTGCCATTTCAGACCGGTGTGCATCTCGTCATGGCCGTCGCGCGGCTGGGCAATGTAGGTGCCGAACAGACGGTCCCAGACCGACAGCGAAAAGCCGTAGTTGCTGTCGTGCTCCGTACGGTCCACCGAATGATGTACCCGGTGCATGTCGGGCGTCACCAACACGCGGCGCAAAGCTCCGTCCAGCCACACAGGCAGGGCGATGTTGGAGTGGTTGAAAATGGCGGTGCCGTTCAGGATCACCTCGAACAGAACCACGGCCAGCGCCGCAGGGCCGATCAGATAGACCAGTCCGATCTTCAGCAGCATCGACAGGGCAATTTCAAACGGATGAAAGCGGATCGCCGTCGTCACGTCCATGTCGACATCGGCATGGTGCACAGGGTGCAAGCGCCATAGCAACGGAACCTTGTGCGTGACCAGATGCTGCGCCCAGATCGCCAGATCGAATATCAGCACGGCAAGGGTGATCTCGACCCACACGGGCCACTCCAGCATATTGAACAAACCCCAGCCATTTGCCGCTGCATCCACAGAGGCCCCGACAGCCAGCAGCGGCAGCGCAAACCCAAGAGACGCAGTCCGGCGGTGCCGGTCAGGACAATGCTCCAATTGGTGACCCAACGGCCGTTGCGCGCTTGGGCGCGGGCGCGGCGGGGGATCAGCACCTCGGCCAGTGCCAGCAGGGCAAAGAGCCCCAGAAAGACGCTCAGCCGGATGATGGTTTCATGTTCCATGGGATGTAGGTAGCGATGGGTGACGCGCCTGCCAAGCCGCAGCGCGTCACAAGCGTGTCAGCGGCGGATAATGCTGCCCGCCCCGTGATCGGTAAACAATTCGAGCAGACAGGCATTCGGCGCACGTCCGTCCAGAATGACAACCGCCCGAACACCCGACGCGATGGCATCCAGCGCGGTTTCGGTCTTGGGGATCATGCCGCCAGCGATGGTGCCATCTGCGGTCATTTCGCGGATCTGCGCGGCGGTCATTTCAGTCACGACCTCGCCAGCAGCGTTCTTTACGCCCGACACGTCGGTCAGCAGCAACAGGCGGTCGGCCTTGAGCGCACCGGCAATCGCACCAGCCGCCGTGTCGCCGTTGATATTGAACGTCTCGCCGTTCGCACCGGACCCAAGCGGCGCGATCACCGGAATGATTTCCTGCGCGAACAGGGTCTCCAGGATGCGCGGGTCCATCTTGCTGGGCGTGCCGACCAGGCCCAGCGCCGGATCGGTGGGCACACATTCGATCAGGTTCGCATCCTTGCCCGACAGGCCGACGGCGCGACCACCTTGGGCATTGATCGCCTGCACGATACGTTTGTTGACCAGACCGGACAGGACCATCTCGACCACGTCCATCGTCGCCTTGTCGGTGACCCGCTTGCCGTTTACGAACTCGGACTTGATGTCGAGTTTCTCCAGCATGGCGTTGATCATCGGACCGCCACCGTGGACGATCACAGGGTTCACACCCACCTGCCGCATCAGCACCACATCGGCGGCGAACGTCGCCATCGCCTCGTCGCGGCCCATCGCGTGACCGCCCAGCTTGATCACCACACGCGCACCCGAGTAGCGCTGCATATAGGGCAACGCCTGGCTGAGTGTACGGGCTGTGGCGATCCAGTCGCGGTTCATGTCTTGCTTTCTCATATGCGTACCTCGTGCCCCGTTATCGACAAAGGCTGCGGGGCCTGCAAGTTATTCCAGCGTGGCGATCAAAGCGCGCAGGGTGGGGATGCCCCAACCCTTCTCGCTGGATGTGACGATGATCTCGGGATAGGCGGCCGGGTGCTTGGCCAACTCACCGCGCACCTGTTCGATGATCGCTGTGCGCTCGACTTCCTTGACCTTGTCGGCCTTGGTCAGAACGCACTGGAACGTCACGGCAGAACTGTCGAGCAGCGACATGATCTCGTCGTCGACCTTTTTGATGCCATGTCGTGCATCGATCAGAACGAACGCCCGCCGCAAAGTTTGCCGCCCGCTGAGGTATTGCTTCAGCAACCGTTGCCATTTTTCGACAACCTGCAAAGGTGCGTTGGCATAGCCATAGCCCGGAAGGTCGACTAGGTAGAGGTCTTCTCCGGCAGTGAAAAAGTTGATTTCCTGCGTACGCCCCGGCGTATTCGACGCACGGGCCAGCGCCTTTGTGCCGGTCAGCGCGTTGATCAGGCTGGATTTGCCCACGTTCGAGCGCCCGGCAAAGCACACTTCCATCCGGTCGGGCTCGGGCAGGCCTGCCATTTCGACCACGCCTTTGACAAAGAGGGTGTCACCCGCGAACAGCAAACGGCCCTGTTCGGCGGTCTGGGGATCAGGTTCTTCCGCCAGTTTGAAATTGATCTGCATCAGTGCACCTCGACCTTGTCGCCCAGCGAAATCTCTCCGCCCGTGATGACCTCGGCATAGACGCCGAAATCCTGATGGCCGAACTGCCCGCGCAGCACGCCCAGAGTGTCGGAATCGCGCACCCCGTTGTGCGGGTTGGACGCCGTGTGCATGCACCGCTTGATCCGTTCGCGCATACGCAGCACCGCGCCACCGATGGTCACATCGTGGTCGATCCAGTCAAATTCGGCCCACGCATCCAGCCCGTCCAACCAGATGTTGCCACGCCAACGTTCGGGCTCCAGCGCGGACTTCAAGGCCTCTTGCACAGCAGTGTGCGAGGCGGTGTTCATCACCGAGATCGAGGGAAACTTGCTGTCGGTCATGCCCCGGTCGGGGACGGCGACAATGCCGTCGGGCACCAACCGGTCGGCGGGGCACAGCGGTGCCACCCACGTCACGAAGCGCTGTACGTCTTCCGCCGCGTCCGGGCGGAACGTGAGGTTGCCCAGATCCACGTGGCTCAGCGTGACCGTGCGCGTCGCTTCATCCAGTTTTGCCCACAGTCCCGCCAGTTTGGGCGTCAGCGTCCCCACCATAAAGTTGCGGCTGCCGACCCATGCGGGATCTTGCGGGTCAAAGCCGCTCTTGCCATGCGTCACGGCCCAGGTGCGATCCCATGGCATCGTCTGGCCGCTGGACAGGGTGACCGTACTTACGGCCTCCCGCCCGTGGCTTTTGATGGGATGGCGCCACAGGGACGTGACGGTGATCATTTTTTGGCGTCCTTGGGCGTACGTTTAAAGCCGCCTTTGATGTTGCCAAGGATGTCGGGCTTGTATCCCTGCGAGCGCATGATCAGGTACTGCTGAGTGAACGTGATCGTGTTGTTCGCGATCCAGTAGACCACCAGCCCGCTGGCGAAACCGCCCAGCATGAACATGAACACCCATGGCATCCACGCAAAGATCATCTGCTGTGTCGGATCGGTGGGTGCGGGGTTCAGTTTCTGCTGGATGAACATCGAGATGCCCAACAGAAGCGGCAGAATACCGATGAAGATCAGCGCCATGATCGACCCCACTTCGGGCGTACCCCAAGGCAGCAGGCCGAAGAAGTTGTAGATCGAGGTGGGATCGGGCGCGCTGAGATCCTGGAACGGGCCAAAGAATGGCGCATGGCGCAATTCGATCGTGACGAAAATCACCTTGTAGAGCGAGAAGAAGATCGGGATCTGCATCAGGATCGGCAGACAGCCCGCAGCCGGGTTCACCTTGTTCTTCTTGTAAAGCTCCATCATGCCTTGCTGCATCTTCTGGCGGTCGTCTCCGGCATCGGCCTTCAACTTCTCCATCTGCGGCTGCAATTCTTTCATGCGTGCCATCGAGACATAGGATTTATAGGCAAGCGGGAACAACACGGCCTTGATGATCAGGGTCAACGTGATGATCGACAGACCCATGTTGCCGATCAGCTTGTTCAGCTCGTGCAGCAACCAGAAGATCGGCTTGGTCAGGAAGAAGAACCAGCCCCAGTCGATGCTGTCGATAAAGCCTTCGATGCCCGACGTCTGATAGGCTTGCAGGATTTCCCATTCCTTGGGCCCTGCAAACATTTGCGTAGCACTTGTGACGGTCTCGCCCGGTGCGATTGTGCGGGTCGGCATGCGGGTGACAGCGCGGTATACGTTCGCGGCCTGGTCATATGTCAGCGCCTGGTCGAAGGTGCTGCCGCCTTCGGGCACCAGGATCGTCTGCCAGTAGTGGTCGGAAAAACCGATCCAGCCTTCGGTGACGCCGTTGGTCACGATGGCTGGGCGACCCCAGGATGGATCGACGTCTGCGTCGGGGATTTCGTCCCAGTCGGTCTCGGATAACTCACCGTCGGCCATCGAAACCGCACCTTCGTGCAGGATGAAAAAGTTTTTCAGATCAGAAGGTTCACCGTGGCGTACGATCATGCCGTAAGGGGCTGCACGCACGGCGGTATCGCTGTCATTTCGCACGCTCTGGTTGATGTCGAACATGTATTCTTCATCCACCGAAATCTCGCGGCGGAAGGTCAGACCGTTGCCGTTGTCCCATTCCAGAATGACAGGGGTCCCGACGGTCAGGCTGCCTGCACCGACTTGCGTCCATTCGGTCGAAGGTCCGGGCACTGCGTCGCCAGCCAGGTCGCCCGCAGGCGCCCAGCCTTGCAGGGCGTAATAGGCATCGGGCGATCCGACCGGGGCCAGAACCGTCACGATGTCGGCACCGGGCTCGTTGGTGACGCGGTAATCCCTCAGGCGCAGATCGTCGATACGGCCCCCGGCAAGCGAGATCGAGCCTTCCATACGATCGGTGTCGATGTCGATGCGCGGTGCTGCAACTGCGGCAACAGGCGTTTCGACCCCAGGTGCTGCGGCTGTCGGCTGGTCTGCCGATCCTGCGGGCACCGATGCCGTGCCATCAGTGCTGGTCTGGCCTTGCTCGGTCGGTGTTTCGGCGACCGGAACGGGTTCGGGCGGCGGAAACAGCACGAACCAAACAAGGATCACGACGAAACTGAGAGCTGTTGCAAGAATAAGGTTCTTGTTCTGATCGTCCATAGGGACCGGCACCTGCGCAAATTGTATATCACGCAGGGTTCAACAGAGAAGGGCCCCAAAGGTCAAGCGGATTCGGGGTTTTCAAGCCCTGCCTGCGGCGCCAAGTCCGCATAGGGCAGGGGCATGATCAGGACGCGTTCCCGCGCCTGCCAGTGATCGTAGGCGCATCTTGCAGCTTGGCATTGTGGGCGCGCATCCATCCCAGGGTCTGATCAAAGGGGATGGGTTTGCAGATGCCAAAGCCCTGAACATGGTCACAGCCCAACTGCGCCAACAGCGCATGTTCGCCAACCGTTTCAACCCCTTCGGCCAGCGTTTCCACCTGCAACCGTTCGGCCATTGTCAGGATAGCGCTGATCATCCTTTGTTGCTCTGGGTCGCGATCGGATTTCATGACAAAGCTTCGGTCGATCTTGATCCGGCCGACTGAAAACCTCCGGATGGCTGCGATTGACGCGTTGCCGGTGCCGAAATCGTCCAGATCAATTCTGCAGCCTAATTTTCCCAATCCGCTCAGATTGCGGCACACCACATCATCGGGCGCGGCGGTCACGACCGTTTCCAGAACCTCGACCGCCAATCGCTCAGGCGCCAGATCAAAGCGGTCCAGCTCCCACGATATCTTTTCCACCAGACGCGGATTGCGTAACTCGCTGCCCGAAAAGTTCACGCCCACTTGCGGCACGTCCACGCCAGCGGCGTCCCATGCCTTGAGGGCGGTAAACGTGTGGTACATCATCACTTCCGACAACCGCTCAAGCAAACCTGCCTCGTCCAGCGCGGGCAGGAATTCGCTTGGGGCGATGATGCCGCGGTCGGGGTGGACCCAGCGTGCCAGCGCCTCAAAGCCTGTGACCTTGCCGGTGTCAGTGGAGATCTGCGGCTGATACCACGGCTGGATGTGGCCACTTTCCAATGCCAGGGCCACTTCATCGCGCAGAGCGGTGCGCGCAGACTTGGCCAATTGCATTTCATGAGAAAAGGCGCGGATCGTCGACGGCCCGCGTCGCCGCGCCTCGACCAGAGCGGTGCGCGCAGCGGCCATCCATGCGTTGGCGTCGGCCTCTGGGGCGCGCGAATTCAGGCAAAACCCCACGGCGCAAGACATGTAGACCGAAGTGCCGTCGACCGCGATCGGTTCTTCGATGGCGATCTGCATGCGGCCCGCCATCTGGATGCACGTTTCAAGGTCGATGCGCGATGAAGGTGCGTAGCAAATGGCAAAGCGCGCGTCGCCGGCACGGGTTACCACATCTTCGTCGCGCAGAGCGGTTACAATACGTTGCATCACCCGTGTCGCCACAGTATCGGCTGCGCCCTGCCCGTGCCGGTTCATCAGCCCGTCGAAGTCATCCAGTTCCAGAAACATAAGGGCCGACGCCTTGTGGTCATCGCGTGCTGCTTGCCAGATGTGGCCGACCATGTCGTTGAAATGGGCGCGTTGCAGAACGCCGCTGATGGAATCGCGCAAAAGCGGCACGCCGCCGGGTGTCGAGCCGTGCACCGCAAGCAGCAGCAACGGCACCACCAGGCCCACGCCCAGAAAAACGGTCTCGCCTCCCCACCAATAGGCGGCGAGCAAAACGGCAGACAGAAACGCCAGCGCCTGCGGGCCGTGAAAGACCATACGTATGTTTTCACGCAATCGGCTTGAAAATCGTGGCTGACGTCTGGCCATGGCAATCCCTCGCTGTGCATGCGCGCTCAGAGCACAGTGCAGCGGCAGAATGCAGCGCAGGAGGTGATGCCCGAGTTAACGCAGCTCGGGAATTCCGCCGTCATTTGCGTCAAATTCTTCTGACTTCAGCATCAAACCGGCGAAATCAAACAGCTTTGGGTCCAGAAGATGCGAGGGGCGTGCGTTCATCAGTGCGCGAAACATAATCTGTCTGCGACCGGGGCTGTTGGCCTCCCAGCCGTCAAGAATCTGCTTAACCTGTTGACGTTGCAAGCCATCCTGGCTGCCACACAGGTCGCAGGGGATGATCGGATAGTTCATCGCGCGCGAGAATTTTTCGCAATCCGCCTCGGCCACATGGGCCAGCGGACGGAAGAGGAACAAATCGCCCTCTTCATTGACCAGTTTGGGCGGCATCGTCGCCAGACGTCCGCCGTGGAACAGGTTCATGAAAAATGTCTCTAGAATGTCATCGCGGTGATGGCCCAGCACAACGGCGCTGCAGCCTTCCTCGCGTGCGATCCGGTAGAGATTGCCCCGCCGCAGCCTTGAACACAGCCCGCAGAACGTGCGGCCTGCAGGCACCTTGTCGACGACGATGGAATAGGTGTCTTGATATTCGATCCGGTGCGGGACGCCCATGCGTTCGAGAAACTCGGGCAGGACCGTCGCGGGAAAGTTCGGCTGGCCCTGATCCAGATTGCACGCCAGCAGATCGACAGGCAGCAGTCCGCGCCATTGCAGCTCGTGGAGGACGGCCAACAGGGTATAGCTGTCCTTGCCGCCCGACAGGCAGACGAGCCATTTTTGTCGTTTGGCACCGGGCTCGTGCGCACCGGCTTCGATCATGCCGTATTGCTCGATCGCCTCACGCGTATGGCGCACGATGCGTTTGCGCAGCTTGCGAAATTCCGTGCTGGCGGGTGCGCCTTCGAACAGCGCATGTATCTCTGAAATGTCGTCACGCATGGTGCCTGATACTCCTGTGCCAAGGGCAAAGCCAGTGGTGTTGCGCAGTCAGTCTTTGGGGGCGGGGACAGGGTCATAGCCATCGCCGCCCCACGGATGGCATCGCCCGATGCGGCGTGCGGCCAGCAGGCTGCCGCGCAACGCACCGTGCTTTTCCAATGCTTCCATCGCGTAGGCGCTGCATGTGGGCTGGTAGCGACAATTGAACCCGACCCAGGGTGAAAACACCAGGCGGTAGGCGCGTATAGGCAGGGCTACCAGATGGGCCAGCGGGCTCATTTGGGGGCCAGAGCGGCGCGCAGGTCGCAGCGCATCTGTTCGAAATCGCGGGTTGCGGTGACCTGATGACGCCCGATCAGGACGTAATCGGTGCCATGTGCGCCGTATTCGGGCAATTCCAGCCGCGCAATCTCGCGCAAGCGGCGCTTGGCGCGGTTGCGGGCGACTGCATTGCCGACCTTTTTGGAACACGTAAAGCCGACACGCAACGGAGCATCATCACCGCGCGGACGAATTTGCAGCACGAATCCGGGTGTCACCACGCGGGGCCCTCGCGCCGCGCGCAAAAAATCCGCGCGGTTCTTCAGTATCTGGTCGCTTTTGAGGGCTTTCAAACGTGACAAACCCGCCCGAAGCTGATCCGATCCAACGCGAACGTTGTCTGCGGGGGCCTCCGGCGGGGTCATGTCGAAATACCGTGACGCAGGGCGCTTACGCGCTCAGCGACTTCCGGCCACGTGCGCGACGGGCGTTCAGGATCTTGCGACCTGCTTTTGTCGCCATGCGCGAGCGGAAACCGTGGCGCCGTTTGCGCACGAGGTTGCTTGGTTGAAAGGTGCGTTTCATCGCTCCGTCTCCGTCTTTTCGGATGGGCTGCGCGGAATCGCTGTGCCCGGAATGTGTTCAAGGCCCGTCCTCTAACCGCCGTAGGGGGCCAAGTCAAACCCTCAATCGGACGAAACGCACCTGAAGATGCAACATTTGCACCCCGACACCGGTTTTTATGTTTCAAAACCGATCCGTGCGTCTCAAAAGCCGTACATTTCGGTCACCTCGGATCACCCGCGCGTGAACGTCGCGTTCCTGCCATCGGCGCGCCCACATCTATAGTCTACACCGTTCACAAATACCAAAGGCAATGACACATGCACCAAGACCAGACAAAACCACAAAAATCAGCGCTGCTGCGCCGTTTGCCGCTGATTGCGATTCTGGTGGCGGCGGCTGTCGGTGCCTTTACCCTGCGCGATTACCTCAGTTTCGACACCCTGCGCGACAATCGCGAGGCGCTGCTGGCGTTTCGCGATGACAACTATCTGCTGACGGCGCTGGGCTTTATGGCGGCCTATGTGGTGATCGTTGCGTTTTCTCTGCCGGGCGCCACCATTGCGACGCTGACGGGCGGGTTTTTGTTCGGCACGGTGCTGGGGGCTTCGCTCAACGTCACTTCCGCGACCATCGGTGCCACGCTGATCTTTCTTGCGGCACGGCACGGGCTGGGCGCGCAACTGGGGACCAAGCTGGAAAGCAGCTCGGGCGTGGTCAAACGGATCAAGGACGGGATCGATGCGAACCAGTGGTCGATGCTTTTTCTGATACGGCTGGTGCCTGCGGTGCCGTTTTTTCTGGCCAATCTGGTGCCTGCCTTCATGCAAGTCCCGCTCTACCGCTTTGTCATCTCGACGTTTTTTGGGATCATGCCGGGAGCGATTGTCTTTACCTCGGTCGGTGCCGGACTGGGAGAAGTGTTTGAGCGGGGTGAAACGCCAGACTTGGGCATTATCTTTGCACCACACATTCTGTTTCCCCTATTGGGCCTCATTGTACTAGCGCTGATGCCCATCCTCTACAAAGCCGTCACCGGCAAGAAAGACCTGCTGAAATGAACAAGATCAAAACCGATATTCTGGTCATCGGGGCAGGCTCTGGCGGGCTTTCGGTGGCTGCGGGCGCCGTGCAGATGGGGGCGGATGTCACCCTGCTGGAAGGGCACAAGATGGGTGGCGACTGTCTGAACTATGGCTGCGTGCCCTCCAAGGCACTGCTCGCATCGGCCAAGGCCGCCTACGGGCAACGCAACAGCGCGCAATTCGGTGTCGCCGATGCGCCCGGCACGGCTGACTATGCCGCGGCCAAGGATCATGTGGCCGACGTCATTGCCCAGATCGCACCGGTAGACAGTGTCGAGCGGTTCGAGGGCCTCGGCGTGCGGGTGATCCGTGAATGGGGCCGTTTTACCGGCGACCGGACCGTGCAGGCGGGCGATACCGAAATTACCGCGCGGCGGATCGTGATTGCCACCGGCTCATCACCGCTGGTGCCGCCGATACCGGGGCTGGAGGATGTGCCCTTCGAGACCAACGAAACCCTGTTCGATCTGCGGACGCGCCCTGACCATCTGCTGATCGTCGGCGGTGGCCCTATCGGTATCGAAATGGCGCAGGCGCATGTGCGTCTGGGCTGCAAGGTCACCGTGATCGAAGGCGACAAGGCGCTGGGCAAGGATGATCCCGAACTGGCGCAGGTGGTCCTGCAAACGCTGAAGGACGAAGGCGTCGAGATCATCGAGGGTGCTAAGGCCAGCAAGATCAGCGGCAAAGCGGGCGACATCACCATTGAAACCGATGACGGGCGCAGCTTTCAGGGCTCGCATCTGTTGATGGCTGTGGGGCGCAAGACCAACACCGACCGGCTGGATCTGGAGGCCGCGGGTGTCGAAACCACCAAGCGCGGGGTCAAGGTGGACGACAAACTGCGCACCTCGAACCGGCGCGTCTATGCGATTGGCGATGTGGCGGGGGGGATGCAGTTTACCCACGTCGCGGGCTATCACGGCGGCGTCGTCATCCGGTCGCTGCTGTTCGCCCTGCCGGCCAAGGCGAAAACATCACATATTCCGTGGGTTACCTATGCAGACCCCGAATTGGCACAAGTCGGGCTGACCGAAGCGCAGGCACGCGACCAGCACGGTGACAAGGTCGAGGTCGTGCGCGCCGACTACGCCCACAACGACCGCGCCATAGCCGAACGCAAGACCCAAGGGTTCATCAAGGTGATGGTGGTCAAGGGCAGGCCCGTGGGCGCCTCGATTGTCGGCCATCAGGCGGGCGAGTTGATCAACCTGTGGGCGCTGGCACTCTCCGCCAATATGAAGATGAGCCAGATCGCAGGCATGGTATCGCCTTATCCGACCATCAGCGAGCTGAACAAACGCGCTGCGGGCGCCTACTTCAGCCCGCGACTTTTCGAAAGCAAGCTGGTCAAAACCGTCGTCGGGCTTGTCCAGCGCTTCATTCCCTGACACCGTAATCGCACAATGTTGAATTCCCTGTCCGGCAGATTTTTGATCCTGACCACCATCTTCGTGATGTTGGCCGAGATATTGATTTTTGTGCCCTCGATTGCTCGGTTCCGAGAAGACTATCTGAGATCGCATCTTGAGCGGGCGCAGATCGCGTCGCTGGCCTTGCTGGCCGACGATATGCTGAACGCCGAACTGGAAAAGGAACTGCTGGAGAACGCCGGGGTTTTCAACGTGGTCCTGCGCCGTGACGAAGTGCGCCAGCTGATGCTGTCGTCGCCGATGCCCCACCCGATCTCTGCTACCTTCGATCTGCGCGATGCCAGTGCGATGACGCTGATCAAGGACGCGTTGACGCGGCTGGTGGACGCCGATCAGGAGGTGATCCGCGTGATCGGCGCACCTGTACGCGATGCTGGCCTGCTGATTGAGGTGACGATGGACGCGATTCCCCTGAGGGCTGCGATGATCGACTATGGCGTGCGTATTCTGATCCTGTCTGCGGTCATTTCGATCATCACCGCACTGATGCTGTTTCTGGCGGTGCAGGCCTTTCTGGTGAAACCGATCAAACGTGTTGTGGGCCACATGCAGAACTATGCCGCCGCCCCCGAGGACTCGCGCCGCATCATCACGCCCGGTGCAGGGATCAAGGAACTTCGAGAGGCCGAAACCGCGCTGCAATTCCTGGAGACCGAGCTGACCCAGGCGCTGCGCCAGAAAGAGCGATTGGCACAGCTGGGCGGGGCCGTCAGCAAGATCAGCCACGATTTGCGCAACATACTGACCTCGGCACAGCTGTTCGTGGACCGCATCGAAGGGTCGGACGATCCGCTGGTGCGCCGGATGGCCCCGAAACTGGTGGGGTCGATCACGCGCGCGGTGCATCTGTGTGAAAGCACGCTGGCCTTTGGCAAGGCCGAAGAGCCGGGACCGACGCTGTCGCGGGTTCAGTTGTCTGAAACCGTCTCCGAAGTGATCGAGGCCGAGCGCCTGGCGGTAGACGGCTATGACCTGAGTTTTGCCGAAGACATCCCGGCCATGCTGACCCTGCGCGCAGACGTCGAACAGTTGTTTCGTGTCCTGTCCAATCTGGTGCGCAACGCGCGACAAGCCATCGTCGCATCGGGCAAACCCGGAGAGATCGCCGTATCCGCCCGCGAAGACGCCGACGCCTGGTGGATCGAGGTGGCCGACACCGGCCCCGGATTGCCGCCCAAAGCCCGCGAGCATCTGTTCACTGCCTTCCAGGGCGGGGCACGCAAGGGTGGCTCGGGGCTTGGGCTGGCGATCAGCCACGAACTGGTGCGCGGTCATGGCGGCACACTCAGCTTGCTGCAAAGCGGGCCTGATGGATCGACCTTTTCGATCTGCCTGCCAAAGGGCGACGGCACGCTTTAGCGGGCGCAAACGGCTTGGTTAAATTTCCTGACATAAATCTCGGATCAGGGCTTGCACCCGCGCGCCAGTCCGACTAAACCCCGCGCCAGTGGACCAATAGCTCAGCTGGATAGAGTACTTGACTACGAATCAAGGGGTCGGGGGTTCGAATCCTCCTTGGTCCGCCACTTCCTCCTTTAAGCCATTGTTTTATAATAAAAATTGGTGACTTGAGCTTATTGCTACCATTTTTCCTCCCCTTTTCGAGTTGAGCAAACTACAGCGTTGTACGCTCCCCGAATATAAAATTCGATATTGCCCATGCGTTCGGTTGGAAAGGTGACGCCATGCCCGCCCGATATACGGCGCACCTCGATGCGCAGGACAGTGTGGCGGTGAAGCTAGCGGCGATGCAAGGGAGTGTTACTCCTTACTTTCAGGGATTGCCGTGCGGATCCTGGCGCGCTGGCTTGTTGTGACAGCGGAACATTTTGCAAATTTGCCGAAGGTCGAATATCGTCTGGCCTTGGTGCTGCCTGCTCCGACAGCGGTAAGGTAGGCAAATTTGCCGACCTGTAGCCTGCTAAAGCGATGGCTCGAAAGTCGGCAGATTTGCCGCCGCTGCCCGATGAGACATGCTGATTTGCACCTTTTACAATATCAGCCCGCCCGGCGTTTTGGTGACTTGGGGCGGGCGTCCACTATGCCACGCCCAAAGGTGAAACGAATGACTGAATTTGTTGTAATTAACAGCCCGCTGAGCCAGTCAGTCGCGGTGGAGGGATACCGCTTTGAGATCCAGATTTATCGCGGGGAAGATACCCTGTGGACGCTGGAAGTCGTCAATGCGAATGGCACCAGCTTTGTCCGCGATGAGTTTTTTCCAACTGATCGGGATGCGCTCGGTGCGGCATTGGCGGATTTCGAAAACAGCCCTGTTGAAGATTTTCTAGACTGAAAAAAGCAACTCCACCAAAGCAAGCCGGTTCTTGGAGATGCTGGCCGCTCCTGAGGCTCAAAGGGCGTTGGCTGATGATGTACGTGGCCGTTGTGTCCATCGGGAGGAAAACGCAAAACTGCGCTGTCCGTCGAGGTTGCGCTTGGGGCACTTCTGGGGAAAGTGGACAAACAGCCACGCAGAGAAATCCTAATCGAGGCCCGGACTAAAGATCAATCATTTTCAGGTTACCATTGCTTACCCATTCGGATTCCCTGAAGGTTAAAAGCCTGTCCGCCCAGCTGAGACAGGGCGGGCGTTGCGTTTCTGAATGGCGGGCAACCGGACGTGCGGCTAATGTACAGCCCGCAACACTTGGCCGACGACCATGGGGAAGTGATCGAGGCCAGCTGATACACATTCCGATTTTTGGCGTTCGGGGTGAATG
>JAGXHE010000057.1 GCA_024636445.1 Sulfitobacter sp. | reverse complement strand
AAGCTGTCTTCGGACAGTGACCGTATCATAGCGGGCTACGAGGCGTTCTCGGACGAGTTCGCCACTATCCTGTCGCGCCAGTTGGACAGCTGAGCCATGGGTGCAGGTGTCATAGCGAAAGATGGAGGCGGAGGCGGACGGCGGCGCAGGCGCGGACGCGCGCGCCCCATGGCCGAGATCAACGTCACGCCCTTTGTGGACGTGATGCTGGTGCTTTTGATCATCTTCATGGTTGCGGCTCCCTTGTTGACGGTCGGCGTTCCTGTGGAACTGCCCAAGACCGCCGCCGGTGCGTTGGCCGCAGATCAGGAGGAACCGCTGACGGTGACGATCACCTCGACGGGATCGGTTCAGATCCAGACGACCGAGACGGCGCGCGAAGAGCTGGTGATCAAGCTGCGCGCAATTGCAGCCGAACGTGAAAGCGACCGGGTGTTTCTGCGCGCTGACGGTGCTGTGCCCTATAGCGACGTGATGCAGATCATGGGCGCGCTGAATGCGGGCGGATTTTCCAACATTGGTCTGGTGACCGACACCGGCGGTCCTGCGCTGGACGGCACGGACGCATCGGGCGGGTAAGCCACAGTGCACGCAGGGCATGTCATATCGGGTGCGGGCCATATCGGCCTGATCGGCTGGTTGCTGTTCGGCGGCGCATTTCAGGCTGAGCCCTTGCCGTTTCAGGCGACGGATATTTCGGTCATCTCGACCGAGGATTACGAAGCACTTGTCGCGGCACAGCAGGCACCTCAGTCGGGCACCGAAGTGGCACAGCCCGAGGCGCCCGCCGCCGAAGACAGTGCCGCAACGCCGCCACCCGCCGAGACTGAGGTAACGCCGCCACCACCGCCCCAGTCGACCGAAGCGCCCGAGCCTGAAACCGTGCCGGAGGTGCCGCAGCCGACGCCACCTGTTGCCGTCGTCGAGGACAGCCCGCCGGAACAGCCAAGCCCGCCCGCAGATGTGGCCGTGCTGGTGCCGCAGGTCAGCAACCGTCCGGTGCCGCGCCCGTCCGAGCGTGTGGCCCCCGAACCCGTGGCACCGCCTCCGCCGGAGGCGCAGCTCGCCCCGGTAGAGCAAGAGGCCGTAGCCCCTGCCGAAACCGGCGAGACCGTACAAGAGCCGCAAGAGGCCGCAGCCCCCGAAGAGGCCGCAACCGAGATTGTGACCGAAGCGGAACAGCCCAGTTCGGCCCCCAACGCGTCGCCGCGCCCGCCGGCGCGTCCGACACCGCCGGTGCGCACTGCTGTTGCAGAGCCTGCGCCGACGCCTGATCCTGCGCCGGAGCCTGCCCCTGAAACACCGCCTGCGAGCAGCAGCAGCACCCAAGACGCCGTGGATGCAGCCCTTGCCGAAGCGCTTGGCGGGGCCACATCTGACCCAGAGCCTGCGGCACCCACCGGTCCGCCGCTGTCCGCGGGCGAAAAGGATGCCCTGCGGGTGGCGGTATCAAGCTGCTGGAACGTAGGTTCCTTGTCCTCCGACGCTTTGCGCACCACAGTGGTGGTGAGCGTGTCGATGACGCCGGACGCTCGGCCCGTGACCTCATCCATCCGGATGACGGGCAGTTCAGGCGGATCAGATGGAGCTGCGGCACAAGCGTTTGAGGCCGCACGCCGTGCGATCATTCGCTGTGGCGCCTCAGGATACAATCTGCCGTCCGAAAAATACGGGCAGTGGCAAGAAATAGAAATGACGTTCAATCCCGAAAGGATGCGCATCAAATGATTTGGCGAATTCTCGTTTGCATGATGGCTGTTCTGGCCTGGACCGCCCCAATCGCTCAGGCCCAGGATGGCCCGCTGCGGATCGAAATCACCGAAGGGGTGATCGAACCCTTGCCCTTTGCCGTTCCGGCCTTTGTGCCCGAAACCGGCGATAGCGCGCAGATGGGTCAGCAATTGGCGCAACTGGTGGCTGCCGACCTGATCGGCACCGGCCTGTTTCGCGAAGTGCCTGCTTCGGCGTTCATCAGCGGGGTCAACGACTTTAACGCGCCCATTCAATATGCCGACTGGAAGGCCGTGAATGCGCAGGCGCTGATCACCGGTGCGGTTGCCGTCTCGGGCGATCAGATGACGGTCAAGTTCCGTGTGTACGATGTGTTTTCCGGCGCAGAACTGGGCAGCGGGCTGCAATTTGCAGGCACCACCTCCGGGTGGCGGCGCATGGGGCACAAGGTGGCCGATGCCGTTTACAGCCGGATCACCGGTGAAAGCGGGTATTTCGACAGCCGCGTGGTGTTCGTGTCGGAAACCGGCGGCAAGGCAGATCGTCAAAAGCGGCTGGCGGTGATGGATTACGATGGCGCCAACGTTCAGTACCTTACGGGTAGCGAAAGCATCGTGCTTGCACCGCGCTTTTCGAAATCGGGCGACCGGGTGCTTTATACCAGCTACGAGACCGGCTTTCCGCGCATCTTTGTGCTGGACGTGGGCAGCGTGCAGCGCCGGGTTCTGGAAAGCCAGGATGGCACCATGAGCTTTGCACCGCGGTTCCATCCCAACGGCCAGACTGTGGTCTATTCCCTGAGCCAGGGGGCCAACACCGACATCTACACGATGGACATCAACAGCGGACAGGCCTCGCGCCTGACTTCGGCACCGTCGATCGAAACGGCACCCAGCTATTCACCTGACGGCAGCCAGATCGTGTTCGAGAGCGACCGCTCGGGCACTCAGCAGCTTTATGTGATGTCTGCAAACGGCGGCGAGCCGACGCGGATATCGTTCGGCGAGGGGCGCTATGGCACGCCGGTCTGGTCACCGCGCGGCGATCTGGTGGCCTTTACCAAGCAGTCCAGCGGCCGGTTTCACATCGGCGTGATGCGTCTGGATGGCAGCGAGGAGCGGTTACTGACCGCATCGTTCCTGGATGAGGGTCCGACATGGGCGCCGAACGGGCGTGTCATCATGTTCACCCGTGAGACCCAAGGTGAATCAGGACGTTCGACGCTGTATTCGGTGGACATCACAGGCCGAAACCTGCGACCGGTACGCACCCCCGAAGGCGCATCGGACCCAAGCTGGGGCCCGTTGCAGAATTAAGCCGCACGATTCCCCTTCGCGGGCAAACGTGCTAGACTGAATCGAACGCGAGACACAGAACTCAATTCAAAAGGCATTAAGCATGAAACTTTCGACAAAACTCGTGATGCTGGCAGGCGTGCTGGCATTGGCGGCTTGTACCAACCCCGACCGCTTTGGCGCAGACGGGGCCAACGGCATGGGTGCGGGCACCGGCATGATCGGCGGCGCGGCCCCCGGCAGCGCAAGCGATCCAACGTCTGTGGCTTACTTCCAGCAGTCGGTCGGTGACCGCGTGCTGTTTCTGGTCGACCAGTCGAACCTGACCGCCGAAGGTCAGGCCACGCTGGATGGACAGGCCCGGTGGCTGAACCAGAACGGCGATTACACCGCGATCATCGAAGGCCATGCCGACGAGCAGGGCACGCGCGAATACAACCTTGCTTTGGGCGCACGTCGTGCTGATGCGGCGCGGGCCTATCTGGTCAATCAGGGTGTTCCTTCGGGACGTCTGCGGACGATCAGCTATGGCAAGGAACGGCCAATCGAAGTGTGCAGCAACGAAGCATGCTATGCCAAGAACCGCCGCGCTGTGACAGTGCTGGCCGGTGGATTGACGGGGTAAGGTGATGCGACGTTTCGCAGTTCTGGTGACGGTTCTGGCCCTGATGGGTCCGACGACGGGTATGGCGCAATCGGCGGATGGCAGCACTTTGGCTGATATCCGGCAGGAACTGACCATATTGAACGTGGAAATCCAGAAGCTGCGGCGCGAGCTTTCGACGACGGGTTCGGCTTCGGTGAACGTGGGGCAGGGCAGTTCGCTGGACCGGCTCAACGCCATCGAGTCCGAATTGCAGCGTGTGACAGCCAAGACCGAGCAGTTGGAATTCCGCATTGGCCGCGTGGTCGAGGACGGCACCAACCGCATCGGCGATCTTGAATTCCGTCTGGTCGAGCTGGAAGGCGGCGACATGGGCGCGCTGGGGGATACGCCGACTTTGGGCGGTGGCACCGGTGAGACTGCCGGCGGTGGTTTCGCGGGCGGCGCTGCGTCGTTGCCCGGCCCGGTCGCGACTGCGCCTCAGGGCGGCGCGCAACTTGCAACTCAGGAAGAAGCAGATTTTACGCGGGCGTCGGAGGCGCTCGCATCCGGTGACTTTCGCAGCGCCGCCGACCAGTTTGCGGCCTTCAATCAGGCCTATCCGGGCGGTCCGCTAGCTGCCGCTGCCGATCTGGGCCGTGGCAAGGCGCTTGAAGCATTGGGTGACACCCGAGAGGCTGCCCGGTCCTATCTGGCGTCGTTCTCGGCGGATCAGACTGGCCAGACCGCACCCGAGGCGCTGTTTTTGCTGGGTGTGTCGCTGGGCCGTCTGGGCAAGACCGACGAGGCTTGCGTGACCCTGAGCGAGGTGCCCCTGCGCTTTGGCGGCACTGATGCGGCGGCGCGCGCGCAGACTGAGATGATCGCGCTTGTCTGCAGCTGAACATGGATGACGCGCGGCTGATCGCCGCCATCTCGGCGCAATTGCTGCAAGATCCACCCGAAACACTGGGCGTCGCCGTGTCCGGTGGCGGCGATTCGATGGCTTTGCTGGCGCTGACTGCCGATCTGGCGCGCGCGGGGGGGATTTCGCTGCACGTCATCAGCGTCGATCACGGATTGCGGTCTGGTGCGCGCGACGAACTGGCGCTGGTCGGTGATTTTTGCGCCGCACAAAAACTGCCGCATCACGTGGAAAACTGGCAGGGCTGGGACGGTACGGGCAACCTGCAAGGGGCTGCGCGTGCGGCGCGCTATCACCTGATCAACCGATGGGCCGAAGAGCTGGGGATCGCTACCGTTCTTCTGGGGCATACCGCCGATGATCAGGCGGAAACCCTGATGATGCGTCTGGCGCGCGGTGCCGGCGTTGACGGTTTGTCGGCGATGGCTGCGCGCATGCAGCGGGGTGGCGTGACCTACGTGCGCCCCTTGCTGGACATCACCCGCGCCGAGCTGCGCGACTACCTGAAAAGCCGCAACATCACCTGGGCCGATGATCCCAGCAACGAGGACACCAGCTTTGCGCGCGTCGCGATGCGGCAGGCGCTGGCACAGCTGGAGCCGCTGGGGCTTTCGGCCAAGACCCTGTCCGGCGTCGCGCAGAACATGCGACAGGCGCGTGATGCGCTGGAGGCACAGACCGTGCTGGCCGCGCACAAGGTGGCCTCGGTGCAGGCGGGCACGGTTCGCTTTGATCTACAGCCGTACCTCGCATTGCCGACGGAAATCTCGCGTCGGTTGCTGGTTCATGCTATACTGTGGATCAACAGTGGCGCCTATCCGTCCCGCCGTGGCGGGATCGCGGCGGTGCAGGCCGCCATACAGGAGCGGCGCAGGGTCACGCTGGACGGATGTCAGGTGACATTCACGCAAGATCACATGTGGGTGTTTCGTGAGCTGAACGCGGTCCGCGATACACGGTCCGACCTTGGCGCGCTTTGGGACAACCGCTGGCGCGTTTCCGGTCCTGACGACAGCCGGCAACTTCAGGTGGCACCCTTGGGCGAGGCGGGGCTTGCGACTATGGCCGATTGGCGCGATCAGGGGCTGCCACGCGATGCTTTGCTGTCGATGCCTGCGGTCTGGAACGGACAGGAATTGGTCGCAGCACCAGTTTCAGATGCGCCGAATGGCTGGCTGGCAGAACCGACCGGGGGGCAGGATTCCTTTTTTGCCGCACTTCAAACCCGTCAATGATGATGTTATCGCATTGAACTGACGGATAGCATGTCTATCTTAGAAGGGTGATCGTGGCGCACTGCCATCTGATCCCGTGAATTTTTTGGGAGAGTTTCCTTGGGTAATGCACGCAATATCGCGTTCTGGGTTGTCCTGCTTGTATTGATCGTTTCGCTGTTCAATTTGTTCAGTGGCACAGGCAGCACGTTGCAAAGCCGCGAAATCAGCTATTCCGAATTCGTCCAGTCGGTTGAAACCGGCCAGGTCACCAGCGTGACCCTGGACGGAGAGCAGGTGCGCTTTAGCGAAGGCGAGACGGAGTACGTCACCATCAAGCCGGCAGACGCCGAGGTGACCAGCCTGCTGATTTCCAACAATGTGCCGGTCAAGGCCGAGCAACAACAACAATCGGGGCTTCAGTCGTTTCTGATGACACTGTTGCCCTTCCTGCTGCTGATCGGTGTCTGGATCTACTTCATGAACCGGATGCAGGGCGGCGGCAAAGGCGGAGCGATGGGCTTTGGCAAGTCCAAGGCCAAGATGCTGACCGAAAAGTCGGGTCGCGTGACCTTTGACGACGTGGCGGGCATCGACGAGGCCAAGGAAGAGCTGGAAGAGATCGTGGAATTCCTGCGCAACCCGCAGAAGTTCTCGCGTCTGGGCGGCAAGATCCCCAAAGGTGCTTTGCTGGTGGGCCCTCCGGGCACCGGTAAGACGCTGCTGGCGCGCGCGATCGCGGGCGAGGCGGGCGTGCCGTTCTTCACCATTTCGGGTTCCGACTTTGTCGAGATGTTCGTGGGCGTCGGTGCAAGCCGCGTGCGTGACATGTTCGAGCAGGCCAAGAAGAACGCGCCTTGCATCGTGTTCATCGATGAAATCGACGCAGTCGGACGCCATCGTGGTGCCGGCTATGGCGGTGGCAACGATGAGCGTGAACAGACGTTGAACCAGCTGCTGGTCGAGATGGACGGCTTTGAGGCGAACGAGGGCGTGATCATTCTGGCCGCGACCAACCGTCGCGACGTTCTGGACCCCGCCCTGCTGCGTCCCGGTCGTTTCGACCGTCAGGTGACTGTGCCCAACCCCGACATCAAGGGCCGCGAAAAGATTCTGAACGTGCACGCACGCAAGACCCCGCTGGGCCCCGATGTCGATCTGCGGATCATCGCACGCGGCACGCCCGGTTTCTCGGGTGCTGATCTGGCGAACCTCGTGAACGAAGCTGCACTGATGGCGGCCCGTGTGGGTCGGCGGTTCGTGACCATGATCGACTTCGAATCCGCCAAGGACAAAGTCATGATGGGCCCCGAGCGGCGCAGCATGGTGATGACGCCCGAGCAAAAGGAAATGACTGCCTATCACGAGGCCGGCCACGCGTTGGTGGGGATGTTTCTCCCCAAGTGCGATCCGGTGTACAAGGCGACGATCATTCCGCGTGGCGGTGCGCTTGGCATGGTGATGAGCCTGCCTGAAATGGACCGTCTGAACATGTTCAAGGACGAGTGCAAACAGCGTCTGGCGATGACCATGGCGGGCAAGGCGGCCGAGATCTTTAAATATGGTGAAGAATCGGTGTCCAACGGCCCTGCGGGCGACATCCAGCAGGCCAGCGCGCTGGCCCGTGCGATGGTTCTGCAATGGGGCATGTCGGACAAGGTCGGCAACATCGACTATTCCGAAGCGGCCCAGGGCTATCAGGGTGCGACTGCCGGTTTCTCGGTTTCGGCCAACACCAAGGAGACGGTCGAGCAGGAAGTGCGCACGTTCATTCAGGACGGCTATGACTGGGCGGCCAAGATCATCAGCGAAAAGAACGTCGAATTCGAGCGTCTGGCCCAGGGCCTGCTGGAATACGAAACCCTGACGGGCGACGAGATCAAGCGCGTGATGAACGGCGATCCGCCGGTGCCAGGCAATGACGACGAGGGCGGGTCTGCCGCCAGCGAGGAAAAGCCCAGCCTGACCGCTATTCCCAAGGCCAAGGCGAAGAAAAAGCCGCCATCGTCCGAGGGTGGGATGGAGCCGGAACCGACCTGATCCATATAGGTCAGGACAGGTTACACATATCGAAAGGCCTCGCTGATGCGGGGCCTTTTGCTGTCAGGCAGGGCGATGATACGGGATTGGGGAGACACAGCGATGACGATCACGAAGCACGATGAACTTGAGGGGCTGAAGGTCATTGGCCGGATCGTCGCCGATACAATGCAGTCCATGGCAAAGGCGATGGAGCCGGGCATGACGACGCGCGAGCTTGACGCGATTGGCCGCACGCTTCTCGACCGTGCGGGTGCCGTGTCTGCGCCGCAAGCGTGCTATGATTTTCCCGGAACCACCTGCATCAGCGTCAACGAGGAAATCGCCCACGGCATCCCGTCCGAGCGGATCATCGCGGCGGGTGATCTGGTGAACATCGACGTGTCGGCCTCGAAGAACGGGTTTTTTGCGGACACAGGCGCAAGTTTTCAGGTGCCACCGGTGAACAAGGCCGCGCACCGGCTGTGCCGCGACGGCAGGCGCGCCATGCAGATCGGTATCGCACAGGTGGGCAGCAACAAGCCGCTGGCGGGTATCGGCAATGCCATCGGCCGTTTTGCCTCGGGGCGCGGCTATACGCTGATCCGCAACCTTGCCAGTCACGGCGTGGGGCGGTCCTTGCATGAATATCCCGAAGAGATTGCCACATGGCCCAACCGCCATGACAAACGCCGCATCAACAAGGGCCTTGTGCTGACGGTCGAGCCGTTCTTGTCCACGGGCGCCCAGTGGGCGGATGATGGTGAAGACGGCTGGACGCTCTACAGCGACCCCCGCGCGCCTGTGGTACAATATGAACATACCGTGGTTGCAACAGATCGCGGTGCGATCATCGTGACGCTGCCCGGCGGGTAGGGTGCTGAATGCGGGTCTTTTCTTTTGCCCGCCCGCGGGTCAGATTGCGCGCACATCAGCCCCTCGCCTGAAAGGCCGCCGCCCATGCCCGCGCTTAAACCCACATCCTTTACCGCCCGCATCACATGGCTGGGGCGCAACACCGACCCCGCGGACAGCAGTGTTGCGGGCGCCTTGCGGTCCGAGGCGCTGGAGACCGCCGTTGCCACGCTTGAGGGGTTCCAAGGCGAGGTGCACAGCGGTTACACGCGCGCATCGTGCAGCCGTGTGACGTCGCAGCACCGCAAGGGCACCGAGATCGCCAACGTGCGACAACTGTCGATCATGTCGGCTGAAGAACTGGCCCGGATCGCGCAGAAGATGGGCGTGGACACGGTTGACCCTGCACTGTTGGGCGCGTCGATGATCGTCGAGGGCATTCCCGACTTCAGCCATGTGCCGCCGTCCTCACGCCTGCAGGGGCCCGATGGGGCGACGCTGGTGATCGACATGGAAAACCGCCCCTGTATCCTGCCGGGCCGAGAGATCGAGGCCGAGACGCCGGGCTTTGGCAAAAAGTTCAAACCAGCGGCAAAGGGGCTGCGCGGTGTGACGGCATGGGTCGAGCGGGCGGGTCGGTTTTCGGTGGGCGAAACACTGATACTGCATGTGCCGGACCAACCCGCGTGGGCGTCCGAGACATGAACCCAAGCCATAAAAATAGGCCGGAGCAAGTGCCCCGGCCCTTATATACCGTCATCTAAGACAACCTCACCTGCTTACATGGTGCCGGGATAGGTGTAGTAGACCACTGGCGCGCCCACCTCGGGGTCGGCTTTTTCGCCGGTGTCCTTCTCGGCTTGTGCCTGTGCGGCCTCGGATCTTCTGGTGTTGGCTGCGATCAGCTCGGTCGTGGTCAGATCACCGGAGGCGTCCATGTCCGCCGCGTCGAACTCGCGGTTCAACGTTTCCGAGATATCAACCTTTGGTGGCGTTTGCTGAAGATACTCTTCTTCGGTCAACGCACTGTCCTGATCGCTGTCCAGCATGGCATACATCATCGCCGCCCGTGCGGTGAACTCTTCGAGGCTCAGCATCGGAACGGTCAACTCAGGCTCGCGTTGCAGGATCAGGATCCGTTGGCTGGCACGGTCTTCGGCCTCGGCATCGCCTGATTTTGCTTCTGCGTAAATCTCTGCGCTGGATTTCACATATTCCTCGGGTGTGATTGAACCGCTGCCATCGGCGTCCATACCTTCAAGGTCGGTGTTCATACGGTCTGTGGGTCGGGCGTCTTCTTCCATCATCTTCATGGAACAGTTGACATATTCGTCGCGGCTGATGGTGCCGCTTTGATCCGCGTCCTGCGCTTTGGCCTGCTGTTCGGCGTAGGCATTGATCTCGATGGGGGAAATATAGCCGTTCCCGTCCACATCGGTCATGCTGTAGTTGTCAGCGCAGGGGTTGGAATGTGTTTCAGCCAAAACGGTGGTTCCTGCCAGAGCGGTCGAGGCCGCGAGGATGGCGGATGCCGTCGTCAGTTT